>CAYWOV010000311.1:0-2827 GCA_964459965.1 uncultured Planctomycetaceae bacterium
TGGTTCTGGTTGGCCTGCTGCTCGTCTGGAGTGAGGCCGCCAGTGTTCAGTCCGGCCTGGACAAGGCTGCGGATCTGATCGAGGAGTCCGCTAATCTGCTGCAAGCCCGCGTCGGCCGTCGAAAGGACGTCATTGGCGCGGTTGCTGTTGGTGATTGACTGGTTGATAGCAGTAATCTGCGAACCGAGCGTATTGCTCGCGACGAGGCCAGCCGGGTCGTCTTCGCCGCTGTTGATCTTCAAGCCCGTCGACAAGCGCGTCAGCGACGTGTTGAGCTCGTTTGTCGAATTTTGAATATTCGTCAAACCAACGAGCGAGGCGATGTTGGTATTAATAACTGTCATTGGACCTAACCTTCCTTTGGACCCGCTAACCGGCCCGAACGGGAGTCGGGGAGGTTAGAAGTAGTGGTACACGCTTGGACGATTTGTCAGCCAAACCCCGAGAAACGCTTCGGCAGAACCCTGATCCGATTTTGGTATTGGACCGCGTGCGCTTTCGGAAGCGGAGCCAATACCGATGCGAACGGTGATCCGTCTCGCTCAATCTCCGGGGTCCACGCTTCGCACGCCGATCTGGGAATGCAGCGGGAGGACGTGCCCCACCGGCCGTTGTCCATCTATCGACTTCGGCCGGATATGCCTTGAGTCAAACTGGATCGCGTTCGGCTGAAAGCGATGCTTGCAGAGGCTATGGGAATCAGGATGGGCAGGCAGCGGTGATTCTTTGGGCTCTCGGCGGACAAAACCTTTTCCAATGCGGGCCGAAATTAAGAATCCAGGGTCAATTGACGACCGGTCCTTCGATCAAGCGGCCGTTTGAGCCGGGCCCGCGGCCGTTTCAGGGCGAGCGTGTGGCGCCCTGTGCTCGTTTGAATCAAGCGTCGGCGGCTGGGCTCTTCGAACAGGTCTTCTCGGGAGTCGTCCCACGCCGGACCACGCGACCTTCGGTTTCGGCTTTGGCGTTTTCTCGCTGGATTGCGTCGTAAACTTCCTGTCTGTGCACCGGGATTTCTGTCGGCGCTTCAATACCGAGGCGAACCTTGTCGCCTCGGATATCGACGATCGTTATGACAATGTTGTCACCAATAATGATGCTTTCGTCGCGCTGCCGGGACAGGACAAGCATCGCAGGACTCCTTTTCCACCCGATCGTTTGAACCGTGATGCGCCGTGACGCCACTTCAACCCGTTAATACTCAAGAGGATCGTCACGTCCGCAAAATCGCACGAGTCGTGAAGGGCGATTTCAATGTCCTATTGCGAGACAGTGGCAGAATCTATCGGATGTTCCTAGTTCACCGAAGATTCCTGATGCTCGACCAGCAACTGTGAATGCCGGGCATTCGGTGAATGGATCCAAGACCATTCGGGCGCGGAGCGGGGCTCTCGAGTTGGTCGCGCGAAAGAAATCGACGCGCAGCACCCGCTCGGACCGACTTCAAGACGACGCACTACTGTGCGACAGATCACCGCCCGGCGAATGGCGTTCGTTAGTGACATCGATCCAGCGGTCCAACTCCTGTTGAGCTGCGACCAGGCTGCGGCCCGACACGTCATCAACGAGATGTTTCCAAAACGAACTGCCTTGCCAACGCCGTGAACAGATGCGGGCGACAACAATCCCAACTGGAATGAACAGAATGCCAAACACAATATTGCCGATCACCCACGTCGGATCGAATAAGGCAATCACCTTCAGCATCCGCTCGCCAATGAGCAGCTCTCCGCCCACGGCCATCATGCAGAGCCAAAGCAGGGGCGCGAGCAAGATGATCCATTTGAACTGCCGAATGCGTGCCTGCCGCACTCGACTCATCGCGATTTGAATATCTCCAATGGGGCCGTCCCAGGTGATTCCGAAAACATCCGCCAATTGACGAATATTGCTGATCAAGAAGAGGATGCCCGCCAGGACCAAGGTACCGGCAGGAATCGCCAGTGTCGCGGATGACCAGTAGTTGCCGAGACAAGACCCTGACGCGAGAACGATGACTGCCGCAAACATCGCGTCGATCATCGGCCAGAAAGCCAGTCGATTGAGATGACGCCGCGCAGCCTGCAGCCGAGCCTGCCGCACTAGCGACAACTGCAGGGCCATCGTTTGATCGAGTTTTTGATTGAGAAGTTGCCAACGCTGTTCCAATTGTTCGAGTTCCATGACGACTTTCCTTATTTCAATGACCCTCTGTCGCTGTGAAATCACGCAGGGTCCTCTTGAGCCGGCTTAAGCGTGTACCCACATTCGTCTCGCTGATTCCGAGCACCTCGCCAATTTCGCGGTAGGAATTGCCGTCGAGGTGCAGCAGCAACAAAGCGCGATCGACTTCCGTTAATCGCTCCAGGAGTTCGCGTAGTTCTCGCAGCTGCTCATCGACCGCACGATCATGATCCGATGGCGACTGCTGATCCCCCTCGAAACCGAGCGACACCTTGCGTCGTCGCAATCGCTGGCGATGAAAATCGATCGCCACGTTAAGCGCGACACGGTACACCCAGGTCGAGAGCTTCCGCGTCGGATCATAGTTTCGTGCGGCCGAAAGCAAGCGGACCGCGATCTCTTGGAAGAGATCGTCCCGGTCCTCGGGCGAGCGGGTATAGGCCCAGCAGACCTTGTGAATCAACCGCTGCTGTGATTCGAGCGTCGAGAGAAGCCAATCTCGGTAGGTGGTTGTCGACACTGCGAAGCCCGCACTCTCGGGTCCAAGGATGAGTCACATTTTCCGGCGGAGATCGCTTTTGCCCAAACGGCTTTGGCGATCCCGTCAGCGGTACACCATGTGATTCGTCGTTGGCCTGGGATTCGTCACAGGGCGAGCCAGGTGGAA
>CAYWOV010000311.1:2927-5042 GCA_964459965.1 uncultured Planctomycetaceae bacterium
GAATGCCGGAGGTCAAAGCGGGTTCTCGAAGGTCTTTGCATCGACACTATCGAGCCGCTTGAAATCGCTGGCCTCGCCGTCGAGAAACTTCTGGCCGTCGTGCTTGATCTCGACTTTTGTGGCCGTCTTGAAGCCGTCGAAGACCTTGTAGTCCTTAAAAATTGTCTCTTGCGTAACTTCCTCGCCGCCGAAGCCGATGACTTTCGCCACCTCTTTGACGGGTAGGCCTGTCGCTTTGTCGAACAAAATCGTGAAATCCTTCGCGTCTGGTCCGGTTACTTTGACGCACGCTACGTCTTTGCCCTCGAATTTCTCGTCGGGAGCACCTTGAATTTTGAAGCCCTTTTCCTTGAGCAGTAGGGGGTTCCCTGACACGGCATCGAGATACACGGAGCGCTTGGCGATGGCCATGGCGTCCTTGTCAAGTTCCATCCCCATCTCGCCGAACTTTCGCCAGCCCTTGTCGCCGTCGATCACGGTGACACCTTTGACCTTTTCACCGTTAAATTCGCCCTCAAACGTCTGACGAAAGCGGTCGAGCCCCGCGACAGTCGCTTGTGAGGTGAAGGCGCTCTCCGTACCGCCGATGTTGATTTTACCTTTCGACTTCCACGAGTAGGCTTTGGTCGACTTCAACGTCGCTTCGCCGCCCAAGGCCTGGATCGCCTTGTCGACTGTGGCTTGCCCGTTGTTGGTCGTGTCCGCCTGGATTGAGTTGCTCATGAGGAATACCGCAGCGGCCATCGGGTACATCGCGCGGAGGAGCCGTGTCATAGTCTGTCTCGCTTGTCGGGAAGGGGATAAGAGTGGCGCACGGTGGCACGGGCCGGGACTTCCGGCCTCAATTCGAAAGAGATTGGCATCGTACCGAGCGACACCGCAATCCGCTAACGGTGAGCAGACCTTTCTGGATCACCAATCGGCGATGATTCCCGAAATTTTCTGCCGTTTCACGGGGCTTGGGATCGGATTATTCAAGCCAGTAAACCCCAGAAGCACGAACATTTGGGATTAACATTGATTTACATTTGAACCGCCGAACGGTCGCCTGTAGAATCGGGCCGATTGTCGCTACGGGATTGTGCCGCCCGCAGCATGAGACATTTCCCCATTGTTTCATCGATCTCTTCGACACCGTAGATTGACCGCCCGACGTCGCAGCGCGCTTTTATGCGACGTTGCCACCTTCCGCGAAGGTGGAGGATTCGCATGGTTCGAAACAAGCGATCCGAATCGACTGAAGCCGCGCGCGACCCCCAGCTTACGTACCGCGCGCTCACGAAGCGCGACTGGCCGAAAATCGAGGATCTCTTCGGTTCCAACGGCGCGTGCGGCGGCTGCTGGTGCATGTGGTGGCGCGTTGCCAGAGGGGGCAAATTGTGGGCTGAGGCGAAGGGCGCGAAAAACCGGGCCGATTTTCGCCAGCTCGTTGAAGAGGGAAAAGTCGACGGAATCCTCGCCTTCGCGGGCAAGAAGCCGATCGGCTGGTGTGCGTTCGGCCCGCGAAGTTCGTTTCCACGGACCGAGCGAGTACGCTCGTTGAAACGCGATTGGTCGGAAACGACCTGGTCGGTCAACTGCTTTTACATCCGTCGTGAATGGCGGGGGCAAGGGGTCGCACGAAAGTTGGCCGACGAGGCTACGAAACGAGCGTTTGAAATGGGTGCCAGCGAAGTGGAGGGTTATCCTGTCGTGCCACCGGCTCCTTCGGCGGCAATCCCGGCGGTTTTCGCTTGGACGGGTGTCCCGGTCATGTTCGAATCCAATGGTTACTGTGAAATTCCCAAGCAGGCAGGCCACCGACGAATTTTTCTCAACACGTTGTCTACTTCCCTGCGACGTTCTGTTGGCGTGCGTAAAAACCGATCGTCCGCTCAAAATCCGGCGAAAGCCAAGTAACTTGTTTTTGCGAGCCGGTAGCAAGAGGACTGGCAGTCCTGAAGCGAATTGCAATTCTTGAAAAAAGTCGAAAAGGCCGCTCGGCGCGGCCTGATTGGTCATGTTCCGAAGTGTTCCCTTTCTATTTTGGAGTCTCAACATGAAGTACTTTTGCATTGGCGGCGCTTTACTCTTGACCGCACTCGTTCAATCCGGATGGAGTGCTGATTCCGCGGC
>CAYWOV010000312.1:0-5020 GCA_964459965.1 uncultured Planctomycetaceae bacterium
ACTCCAACCGACAAGATACGATCACCGAGATCGCCTCGTATGCCCGCATCTATCACGTCCAATTTCCGATCCTGAAGGACCTCAACAACAAACTGGCCGACCAGCTCGGCGCCTCTCGAACGCCGGAAGCTTTCGTGCTCGATCAGGATCGTGTCGTCCGCTACCACGGCCGGATCGATAACCAGTACGGCGTCGGCTATGTGAAGAAAACGGCTTCCGAACCGTTTGTTCAGGCGGCCCTCGAAGAGCTGTTGGCCGCAAAGCCTGTGACCCAGGCTGAAACCGGCGTGGTTGGTTGCTTTATCGGACGCGTGCGCCCGGCGGACACATCGGCCAAAGTGACCTATTCTAACCAAGTTTCGCGAATCCTGAACAAGCGTTGCGTGAGCTGCCATCGCGAGGGTGAAGCCGCCCCGTTCGCGATGACGAACTATGCGGAAGTGTCCGGCTGGGCCGACGCGATGGTCGAAGTCGTGCAGCAACGCCGCATGCCGCCGTGGCTGGCCGATCCCAAGTACGGTCACTTCGCCAATGACCGCAGCATGCCCGAAGACGAAAAGCAAATCCTCTACCAATGGGCCGCCGCCGGCGCTCCGGAGGGCGACCCGAAGGAATTGCCCGCGCCGCCGAAATTCGTCGACGGCTGGCAGCTTCCCAAGGATCCCGACGCCGTCTTTTACATGAGCAAGAAGGAATTTTCGGTTCCGGCAACGGGAGTTGTCGACTACCAATACTTCGCCGTCGACCCCGGTTTCAAGCAGGACAAATGGATCAAGGCGATTGAGGCGCGCCCGTCCAACCGAGGCGTCGTGCACCACATTATCGTGTTCGCGCAGCCCAAGGGAGCCCACGACGAAGGCCGCCGGCAGTTCCTTGTCGGTTATGCGCCGGGAGCAATGCCCCTCATTCTCCCGCCTGGCTTCGCCAAATACGTGCCCGCCGGTTACGAGCTCTTATTCCAAATGCATTTCACGCCCAACGGCAAGCCCGGCAAAGACCGCAGCCGAGTCGGGATTGTGTTTGCCGATTCGAAGGAAGTCAACCATCTTGTGCGGACCGTCCAGGCAATGAACACGGGATTCGAGATCCCGGCCGGTGCCGACAACTACAAAGTTGAGGCGACTTCGTTCGCCTACAACTTCGATGCCGACTTGATCCAGCTTTTCCCTCACACGCATTTCCGCGGCAAGCAGTTCGACTACGAAGTGCGCTATCCCGACGGCAAACATGAAATGCTGTTGAACGTGCCGAATTACCAGTTCGGCTGGCAGCTGACATACGAGTTGTCCGAATTCAAACATCTCCCGAAGGGGACGATCGTCCACTGCACGGCCCATTACGACAATTCGGAAAACAATCCGAACAATCCCGATCCGAAATCAGTGGTTCGTTGGGGCGATCAGACCTGGGAAGAAATGATGATCGGCTTCTACGACATTGCGATTGGCATTTCGCAATCCGATATCCAGAACCACAATCTGCCCGATTTCAACCCGCAGGCGGACGAGGTCGCGCAGCGGATCCTCGAGCGGTTCGACAAGAACCACGACGGGATTGTGAGCCAGAAGGAGATCCCGCTGGACAACTTCAAATTGAAGATGTTCTTTATGTCGCTCGACAAGAACAAGGACGGGCTGATCACGCGGGACGAAATCGCCAGTTTCATCCGAGAACGCCAGAAGCAGGGTGAAAGCGGCCGCGGACTGGGTCGCCGACTCGGCGGACGGCGTGGCCAAAAGCCATCTGAACAAAAACCTACCGCCGGTAAGGATCAGGCTTCGACAAAATAGAGCCTGGCCGACTGCAAGCGGGCCGACGTGACGCGTATGATAAGGGAGCACGGACGATTGTCCGTGCTCCCTTATTTTTCGAATCTGGTGAATGTGATGTACAGGTCAAGCCGACAGCATGCCCGACCTTAGGTTAGGTAAAGTTGGAGAACGTGATGTTTGGTGGTGATTGGCGACGATGGCTCTTGAGGATGGCACCGGGGATGGGCAGGCCTGCAAGACGGCGACATGGGCTTGGGAAGGTCGTGGCCAATAGGTCCGCGGAAATTGTGTCAGCCGAAATGCTCGAGACCCGGCTGCTCCTTTCAGCGACATCGGCGACGCACCTCGTCTTCACCACCCAGCCGACCAATGGAACGGCCGGATCATCTTTCAGCGTCACCGTCTCGGTTGAGGACTCGTCAGGCAGCGTTCTAACGAGTAACGACTCGACGATTCGGCTCATGGTCCAAGGGCGGGGCCGATTCGCTGGTGATGGTCGTACAATGACGGCTACGGCCGTCAACGGCGTGGCCACATTTGACAATCTGACGCTGGATAAAGCGGGAACTTACACGCTCGAAGCGAGCATTGGACATCGGCACCGGGTCACGTCCGATAGCTTTGTTATCTCTCCCAACACGAGCAGTTCCGAACAGCTGGTCTTCTTACATCGAGATTCACAATACGGCGCTGTCAACCAGCCCCTGAGAACCGTCAACGTCGCCGTCGAGGACCAGTTCGGAAATATCATTAAGACCGACGAGTCGAGCGTCACCCTCTCCGTCAACAGCGGACCAACGACAAGTTTCGCCGGCAGTGTTCCATCGCCCTATACCGAGAGCACTGTGAATGGCATCGCCAAGTTCAACAACGTAATTTTCGACACGGCGGGAACGTACACGTTGAGCGCGACGGACAGTAGTGATTCGGTGTCGAGCGCCGTCTCCGATTCGATCACAATTGACACGCAGGGCCAGCATCACGGCCACGGGCGACATCACGACGACGGATTTCGCGATTGGTTTTGAGACGCACAGTGACTGCGTTGCGACGCGGAGAGACTCGACTTAACACGATTGAGCGTCGATAAATCTCGGCCAGTGACTGAACGCAATGCAGAGGGCTGCTGATGTCATTGACGGCTCCGGTTGTCTTTCTCGTCGATGTCGACAATACGCTTCTCGACAACGATCGCATTCTTGAGGACGTCAAGGAGCATTTCGCGCGCATCTGCGGCCTAGAATGCCGCGACCGCTATTGGGCCATTGTCATGCGGCTCTTTGACGAACTGGGTTATCGAGATTACATCGAAGCCCTGCAGCGGTATCGGGTCCAGCATCCGTATGACTCGCGTCTCTTGTCGATCGGCGCGTTCTTGATCGACTATCCGTTTGCCGACCGCTTGTATCCGGGCGCGCTCGACACATTGCGGCAACTTTCCAGCTGGGGAACGACGGCGGTCCTTTCGGACGGCGACGTCGTGTTTCAGCCGCGGAAGGTCGAGCGCTCAGGTATTTGGCAGGCCGTGGGCGGCAACGTGATGATTTACATCCACAAGGAGCATGAGCTCGAAGATATCGCGCGTCGTTTTCCCGCTCAGCATTACATTTTGGTCGACGACAAGCTGCGAATTCTGTCGGCCGTCAAACAAATCTGGGGCTCCCGCGTGACGACTGTCTTTCCGCGGACCGGTAGTTATGCGAACGACCCCCAGGTTCTGGCTTCTAACCCGCCGCCGGACGTGGCCGTCGAGTCCTTCAGTGAACTTGCCGGTCCGACGCTAGACAAAATCCTGAAAAGATCGTTGACTTGACGGTCTCAACCGCACTTCGACGTGTCTTTTCAGGGGAAGTCATGGACCCGCGCAACACGCTTGCCGCACTCGATCCGACAAAGAAGGCCTTTTCGCTGTTTGAGGAGTTCAAGAACTTTGCCCTCAAAGGCAATGTGATCGACCTGGCCGTGGGCGTGATCATCGGCGCCGCCTTTGGCGCCATTGTGAAGTCGCTGGTCGACAACATCATGATGCCCCTGATTGGGTCGATCGTCGGTTCGTCGTCAGCGGAAGAGGGTTACAAAGCCTGGGCGTTCACCGTGAGGGGCAACACCGTCCATTACGGGCTGTTCCTGGGCGACATCTTCAATTTCCTGATTGTGGCCTTGGCTCTGTTTATTTTCATTCAGAAGTTTCTAGGATTCGTCCTTCGCAACAAGAAGGAAGAAGCCGTCGCGCCGCCGCCGCCGACCCGCGACCAGGAACTGTTGATGGAAATCCGCGATCTGTTGAAAGAAAAGCAGCCAGGATAGTGAGACAACAAGGTCGCGGTCGATTCCCGCTTCTCCGTCCGCGTTGATCCCGTTCCACAAGCATCACCGGAGACGTCCATGGATTACGTGAACTTGGGAAAGACCGGGCTCAAGGTCTCTCGCATCTGCCTGGGTTGCATGAGCTACGGAGTGCCCGAGCGGGGTCCGCATCCGTGGACGCTCCGCGAAGAGCAGAGCCGACCGTTCATCAAGCGGGCGCTCGAAGTCGGCATCAACTTTTTCGACACGGCCAATGTTTATTCGGACGGCACGAGTGAAGAAATAGTCGGCCGGGCGCTCCGCGACTTTGCCCCTCGGCACGACATTGTTCTGGCCACGAAGGTTCATGGCCGAATGCACGCCGGTCCGAATGGCAGGGGCCTTTCGCGCAAAGCAATCATGCACGAGATCGATGCCAGCCTGCATCGGCTCGGAATGGATTACGTCGACTTGTATCAAATCCATCGTTGGGACAACGAAACGCCGATTGAGGAGACGCTCGAAGCTCTTCACGACGTCGTCAAGGCGGGCAAGGCGCGGTACCTCGGCGCATCGTCGATGTACGCGTGGCAGTTTTGCAAGGCGCTGGAGCTGGCCGAACGAAACGGCTGGACGCGCTTCGTTTCGATGCAGAACCATTATAATCTGATCTACCGCGAGGAGGAGCGGGAGATGATGGGCCTGTGTCTGTCGGAAGGAATCGGCGCAATCCCCTGGAGCCCGCTCGCCCGCGGCCGCCTGGCCAGGCCTTGGGAAGATGCACCGACCACCAGCCGGGCCGAATCCGATGAATTCGGTAAAACGCTCTATCGGAGCATGATCGAATCCGATCGCAAGGTAGTCGAACGCGTCGGCGAAATAGCGAGTGCCCGCGGCATCCACCGTGCTCAGGTCGCGCTGGCGTGGATTCTCGAAAAGCCTGCCGTCGCTGCGCCAATTAT
>CAYWOV010000313.1:0-1389 GCA_964459965.1 uncultured Planctomycetaceae bacterium
GCCAGGCCCAGAGCGGAAGCTGATGCGCGTAGGGATCCGAAATTTCGCAGACGTCAAAGTCCGTCGCGGCATTTTTAATTCCAGACATGCGATAGGCCCGCTCAACCGCACGTCTCAGGCTTATCGATTCCGACAAATCGCGGTCGCCGAGAAAGAAGCTATCGATGCACGAGCCCAAACCGGTGATCCAAACGGGCTTATCTGTCAGTTTGTGGGCTCGTTCTTCGGTCGCAAGGATTAATGCCACAGCCCCATCGGAAGGCGGATAGACGTACGCTGCTCGTAGCGGATCCGCCAGCATCGGGCTTGCGGCTGCCTCCGCTGGCGTCAGCGGTGAGGTCTCGTTGGCCAGCGGATTGTGCGCCGCCTTTTCGCGCTGTCGCGAAACCAATTCGGCCAGGTCGGCGTCCGTGATTTCGAAACGCCGCATAAAGGCTTGAGCTTGCAGGGCAGCCGCCGACAAATAGTCGAGCCCGACCGGCCGCGTATAAAAGGGGTCAAACGCGGCATGCGTGATCAGGTTGCGATCGCCGACCTGGCTCTCCTTCGAGTGGCCGACAACCAGCACGACATCGGCATGCCCGGAGGCCGCCGTGGCGTAGCCGTAGTAGACGGCTTGTGCCCCGTCCTGGGCGACCTTTTCCTCTCCCTTATAATGTGCGCCGACGACGTCCGTAATCGCGTTGTCAGAAATGGTGCGGCAATCGAAAAAGTCGTCCGAGTTGCTGACGACGGCGCCGATGTCATTGCCGGCCAGATCGAGACCCGTCTGCCGGACGACATCTTCGACCACTTCCCAACACATCCCCTGGAAGCGGTCCTGCCAACGATCCCGAACATATTTCGACTGCGCGACGGCGCAGATCGCCACTCGCGGCATGAAACGGCTCCGATGAATTTCGTCGACAGCGAGGCAGCGCGAAGACTCGATTGCAACACAGTGAACCAGATGACGGAACGGGAGTCAAATTGATCGCGGAACTTCGCGCAAATGGCGCTTCAGCCATCGCGCATCGCCGCCGTTCAGGTGATTGCAGACGAAGTCGACAAGGCACGGCCCTGGATCCAATTTGTCGCCCGCCCACGACGAATTTCACGCAGGATGGCGTCCTTCTCCAACGGGCAATCCACGGTCACCCAAGACCGCCCGCACATCCCCGGCGTGTGGGCGTCGTCAGAGACGACTTTTGGGTACGGAATTTCCGGCACGTCAAACTGCGGCGTGTAAAACCCCTTCTTCGAGACTTCAACGCAGTCCAGCGGAATTCTTTGCGAGACGCTAGAAATCACCGCAATCAGCTTTTGCAGAGGAAGATCGTACTCCGCGGGATGATTGAAGACATGGAGCGTCTCGCGATCTCCTCGAATTTGACCGACGTGCACGTAGCC
>CAYWOV010000313.1:1399-4994 GCA_964459965.1 uncultured Planctomycetaceae bacterium
CCGCTCGAAAACGGTCAATTCGACTCCGGGAAACACGAGGAACTCGGCGTCTCCCTTCGGCAAAGACTCCCAATAGTCGGGGCGGAGCAGGTGATCGTGATCCGTGATCGCCACGAACTGGAAACCGAGGTCCCTGTAGAGTGCCACGAGTTCCGGCGGTGAAAGCTGCCCATCCGAACAGGTCGTGTGTGTGTGTAGAGCGCCTTTCAAGACGGGCATCGGGTTCTTTCCGAGGATTCCGCAAGATATCGGCAAGCCGGCCGCTGGCCCTACGATTTAACGTGCTCCCCGCGGAAGAGTCCCTGCGACAGGATCGCTTCGGCTTGTGAGACGATCTCGTCGACGATTTGCTTGCAGGTCGGCACGTCATGGATGCCGCCGCAGCCTTGGCCGGCCGGGAAACAGTTGTGTTCGGGATCGCGATCGGCCATCTCGGGGAACAAGAACCCCATCAGCCCTTTGTCGTGCATGAGCTGCGCTTGTTGCGGGAAGGGCTGGATGTCTTGCGGGTGCCGTTCCCATTCGTCGGTCGTGGGGTTGCGGATCGCTCGGAGCGTCTTACCCGTCCAGCAGCGTGAAACCACCGTCTCGCTCTCGTTCGCTTTCACAATTGCGTTCTTATAAACCTGAGCAGCGCGGGCCTCCTGAGAGGCGACGAACCGCGTTCCGATCCAGACGCCTTCACAGCCGAATGCCAGTGCCGCTACCAGTCCGCGTCCATCGAAAATTCCGCCAGCCGCGACGACGGGAATCGACACCGCGTCGACCGCTTGCGGCAACAAGGCGAAGGCACCGACCGAACCCGTGTGGCCGCCTGCTTCCGAGCCTTGTGCGACGATCATGTCGCAGCCCGCTTCCGCCGCCATCCGGGCGTGCTTCACCGTCGCGGTGACTGTGATGACTTTGAGGCCCGCCTCGTGGCACATGCCGATCACTCGTTTCGGCACTCCCAATCCGGCGGCAAAGCTGGTCGCGCCGCCGTCGATGATCCGCTTCACCTCTTCGATCGGGTTGTCATTGAGGGCGTGCAAGAGGTCGACGCCGAACGGTTTGTTGGTCAAGCTGCGAACGCGGGCCAATTCGTCGGTGATCTCGGCCGGAGTCATATTGCCGGCGCCCAGGACCCCGTAACCGCCGGCCTCGCTCACCGCGGCCACTACTTCGGCGAGCGACACTCCAGCCATTCCCGCCAGCATGACCGGATATTTGACGCCGAACATCTCCGTCAGTCGTGTGGCGAGCATGGGAAGTCCTTCGAAAGCGTCGATGGAAGGGGCGAATTGAGCAGCAAGTGTTCAAACTTGTGCAGACCGCCATTCTCCATTTCGCATCCGCCGAATGCAATTTGGAACCGCGTTCAATGCAAAACCCGCCTGGGTTTTTATTCCCAGGCGGGTTTGCGGATTCGCGGGAATCCGATGTTGTCGCCGCTCGATGGTTGCTTGTCGCTTGGTCCGCTTCGAATTTGTCCCTACCTTATAAGTCGACAAACTCGCCGGCGCTCTTTACCGGACTCTTGCTTTGAACTTCACGAAGCCCTTGGTTTTGCCTTTGAGCGGCTCTTTCAGCGACCACGTAAGAATGACGCTGCCTTCTCCATTGTCGGTCACGTCGAGGGCCGCCGTTCTGCTGGAGGCGGCACTATCGGCCACGTATTCCAGGCGCGGCGTCAGGTTATCGATCACACGCACCTCGTTCAATTCGCGGTCGCCGATGTTTTCGTATTCGATGCGGAAATTGACGAATTCTCCCGGAAGTGCCGTCTGCCGGTCCGCCAGCTTCACGATCTCGAGGCGTCCGGGCTTCCGCCGGTCCTCGACACCGACAAGCTCGTTGACGGCGAACTTGACGACGACTTGCTGCACGCCTTCGAGTGAGGCGGCGATGACGGGGAATTCGCTGCGCGTCCAGGCGATGGCCGCTTGACGCTCGCGGGCGATCCGCGCCCGTTCGGAATTCTTCATTTCGGGTGCCACAACATTCTGCACGCCTTCAACCGAACCCGCCTGCTCGCGATTCTCGCTTAACACCGTTTGTTGATGGACACCCATTTGCCCCGCCTGCGTATCCATTCCGCTGGCCCGCGTACGGACCCGCACGCTGACAGAAGGCGTTCGCTGTTCCTGGTCGACGGTTACTGTCCGGTTCCGCAAGCCTTCGCCCCGTGCAAGGTCGATCGCGCTTGCGAGGTGAGCCACCGTCACGCCTGCTTCAAGTCCGATTTGTGTGCCCACGAATCCGAACCGGGGCGAATAAATCGCGACGCGATTTGTCGGCAGAATGTGATGATGGCCAGCCTGATCGGTGAATTCGGCAACGGCGTCTTCGGTATCGAGGCCTTCACGATGAGCCGGCGTCTCATGGACAGGCCAATCCCGATCGCCGCCGTCGAGAAGGTATTCATCAGGGTAAAGTTCCCACGGCGGAGCCGGCGGTTCCAATGCAAAGTAAGGCCGGGGTGGCGTCGGACGCGACATTCCTCGCCGTCCGGCACGGCGAATCGCGTCGGTGTCTTCGACTTCCGATCGCGGCACCGCCGGCGTAAACGTCGTGGCTTTATCCACGATGATCGAATGGCCGGTGTCGGCCTCGCTCGGACGCGTTTGAACCTCGGCCAATTTGAAGGGGGCCGGTCGTTCGAAGAATTCGGCGTCGGCCGGAGATTCGTCGGGCGTCCGGCCGCCGAGTCGCACCAGGATCATCGGGCGACCCGAACGGTCGGCTTCGATCAACAGATTGCGATCCGGGGGCAGGAAGCGATTTAAGATGGCCTGAGTGAGGTCGCCCGTCACGGCAAGTTGCGGTTGCTCGAGGTAGATCACTTTCGTCACGAGCCGTCCGCTCAAGGCGGTTTCGATTTCGTCGGTGCTGAAATGGACTGGAATCGGGAATTCCTGTGCCCGGCCCGGCGGCGGATGCAAGCGATCGATCGTTTCGATCGTCGGATACAGCTCGACGCCCGGGAATTCGGGCATGCCGGAAATCCGCAGGCGGTAAACGAACCCCACACCGGCGCTGAATTGTGCGGGCGATCCCAGATTGACGGCCGTCTCCGGGCCGCCGTTGTACACCGTGACGGCTCCCTTTGAAGGAAGCACGATTTGGATCGGCTGCAAAACTCCGCCGAGCCCTCTTCCGACCTGTCCGACCCACAAACCGATTCGGCCCACGGGAGCGTTCTGGTCGAAGGGCACATAGCGGCCCTCTTGTGCGACAGACCGAGTCGAAAGCAGTCCCAGATGAATTGCGGCCAGCAAGAGAGTCGAGACGAATCCCGCGGGACGCCACAGTTTGGCGAGAGGCATTTCCCACCCACGGGCCACGGCAGCGCTCCTTGACCCGCGAACGCAGGTCGATTTGAGGGTTCCGGAACGTGCTGCTCGCGGAGCGATGTCAGACATCGCCCCGCGAGATCAGCAAACTTCACGATATTCAGACTATTGCTGCGGCGGCATGGCCGGCGGTCCGCCCATTGGAGCCCCCGGAGGACAGCTCCCGCCACCAGCACCTTCGGGCAGAGCCCACTTCGGATAGACCACTTCTCCTTCACGATAAACCGGATGGTCTTCCGTGTAGGTGATGTGCTTGACCGGCG
>CAYWOV010000314.1:0-4988 GCA_964459965.1 uncultured Planctomycetaceae bacterium
TTGGACTCGCTGAACGATATCCTCGACTTTGACACGGTCAAACGCTATATGGAACGGGACGTGATCGAGATCGTGCCGCTGGCCTTTATGCGCGGACGAACGCTGAACAACACGTTCGTGATTCTCGACGAAGGACAGAACACGACCGTCACGCAAATGATGATGTTCCTGACTCGCATGGGAATGGGCTCAAAAGTCGTCGTGACGGGAGACATTACGCAGATCGACCTGCCCCCGCATGTCTCCAGCGGCCTGATCGACGCCACCCGCCGGCTCTCCGGAATCGAGCGGGTCGGGATTGCCGAAATGACGGGACGGGATATCGTTCGCCACCGGCTGGTGAAGGAAATCGTGCGCGCTTATGAGAAGGATCAGCATGGGCCGAAAACGCACAAGCGGTGACATGGTCCACAATCGAAAATCCAAAATCCAAAATCCAAAATGGCAACCGCCTGGAGATTTTGGATTTTGGATTTTGGATTCTGGACCGTTTCAGGCCGCACGAAGATTGGCCGCCCCGCGTTAGATTAAACGATGGCCCAATTCGGTTTACGCAAGAGGCGCAGTTCGCGGGTCATTCCCCTCAGACCGGCGAACTCGTTCTGGAGTGCGCTCGCCCAACCGCTCGCCAACCGGGCCATTTGGCTCCGCGCGGGAATTTTCGTGTTGGCGCTCGCCGTGCTCGTCGTGTGCCTGGAGGCCTGGCGACCGCCGTTCCCGTATCGCATCGGAGATTTTGCCGATCACGGCATCGTCGCCCGCGTCGACTTCCGGCGTGTGGACTTCTTCGCCACGGACCGAGCGCGGTCCAACGCGGAGGCGGCGACTCCCCACGTCTTTCGAAACGACCCCAAACCGCTGACTTTGTTGCCGCCCAAGCTGCGGGCCAACCTGCGTGAGATCGCCGAAGCCAAGTCGGTCAACGACGTGACTCCCACGACGCGGGCCGCCTTCGGACTGACTCAGGACAGCCGCGGCGGACCGGCCAATCCGAAGGGCCTGCCGCCCAACGAAGATTTCCTGATCTTGCGCCGAATCGTGACGGATCGACTCGACGCGCCCGGCAACCGCATCGATGAAATCGTCAACGAGTTCACAAAATTGACCGAGCCGCTCAAGAACCGCGGCCTGGCCGACGTCAATGAATTCACGCTCAACAAGATCGAGCGAGACCAGAGCCTGGCGATTATCACCGGCCCGGGAAACGCGCCGCAGCAAATCGTGTTTCCCGCCGACGTGCAACTCTCTGAACTTTTGAAGCCGACGGGCGCCTTGGGCAAGTCATGGCCGAATTTTCCCCTGCTGAATGCGAACCGGCGGGTCTTCGAGCGCTGGCTCGTCTCCCAGCCGGCCGTCACCTTGAGCTACGACGGGTCCGCCACGCTGGCGGCTCGCCACGAAGCGATCGACAAGACGCCGAAGGTGCAGCGCGAATTCCGGCGAAACACGGTTCTCGTGCCGTCGCGGGAAATCATTGACGACGAGCGATTGGGCTTGTTGAAGGCCGAGCACGAAGAGCTGAATGCGCGGCTGAGCACCGGCCGCAAGGTGTTGCGGGTCGTCACCGTCGTCGCCATGCTTCTGATCCTGGCGGTGCTCATCGGAATTTATCTGCACCACAATGAACGCTCCATCGTCACAAATCCCGTCCGGCTTTTCGTCTACCTGACGATTTGCGTCTCGACGATCGTCCTGGGGCGAATCCTCTCAATGGATCCCTGGCGCGCGGAACTGGTGCCCGTCACGGTGTCGGTGATGTTGCTGGCCATTGTCTACGGACACGAACTGGCCATTCTGACCGCCGTCGCGCTGGCACTGATCCTGACCCCGTCGACGATCGGCACGGTCGGAGAGTTGGTGCTGTTGATTGCCGTTTCCGTGTCGGCCGTCGCACCGCTGGGACGAATCGCGTCGCGCTCGCGGCTGGTCAAAGTCGGGTTTCAGACGGCCGCTGCCTGTTTCTTGGTCTCGGCAGGCTTCGACTTTCTCGCGGGAGAGCCGGTGAGCGGTCCGTGGCTCGATCAGAACGTCTTCATCCGCAGCGCGCGGGCGGCCGGGTGGTGTCTCGTCGCCGGATATCTCGTCGCCGGCAGCTTGCCCTTCATCGAGCAGGCCTTCGGCGTCGTGACGAATATCAGCCTGCTGGAGATGAGCGATATTTCGCACCCCTTGTTGAGGGAACTCGTGCGCTTGGCTCCGGGGACCTATAACCACTCGATCTCCGTCGCGACGATTGGCGAGACGGCCGCGGAACGGATCGGAGCCAACGGCCTCTTGGTGCGGGTCGGGGCGTATTACCACGACGTCGGCAAAATGCTCAAGCCGCACTACTTCATCGAGAATGTGACGGAAGGGAACGAAAGCCGACATCAGCATCTGGCGCCGGCGATGAGCACGCTGATCATCATCGGCCACGTCAAAGACGGCGTCGACCTGGCCGTGCAGTACAACCTGCCGCGGCCCCTGATCGATTTCATCGAACAGCATCACGGGACGACGCTGGTTGAATATTTTTACCGCGAGGCGACGCGCTTGGCCGATCGCCAGCCCGACTACAAGGCGAATGTCGAGGAATCCTCGTTCCGCTATCCGGGCCCCAAACCGCAGACGCGGGAGGCGGGCGTGTTGATGCTCGCCGACGCCGTCGAGAGCGCGAGCCGCTCGCTGAGCGATCCGACGCCCAAGCGGATCGAGACTTTGATCCACGACATCACCATGAACCGCCTGCTCGACGGCCAGTTCGACGAATGCGCACTCACACTCTCGGAAATCCACGTGATTGAAGAGTCGCTGGCCAAGTCGCTGATCGGCATCTATCACGCGCGAATCAAGTATCCTGAACAGAGGACGGCATGACCTCCGCAGGCAGTTCCGCCCGACGGCCAGCGGCGGTCAAAGGCCGCGCGCCGCGTCGAAATCCGGGCGGCCGCTCGGGCGCCGTCGCGACTGCGAGGCCGCCTTCGCCCGCACGCTTCGCGATCAGCGTGCGGAATGAGCAAGCTCATTTGTCGATCCCCGCCGGCCGAATCCGAAAAATCGCCCGGATGGTTCTAGCCGCCGAGGAGGTGGCTGGCGCCACGATCAGCGTCGCCCTCGTCGACAACCGGACGATCCATCGCCTCAATCGAAAGCATCTGAACCACGACTTCGAGACGGACGTGCTGAGCTTTCTGTTCGACTCGGAATCGGAGGCGATGGCTGCCCCGAAGAAGCCGCACTCCCTTCGCGGGAAAAACCTGCGCATAGACGGCGAAATTGTGATCAGCGCCGAAATGGCCGTGCAATCGGCGCCGCGGTTCGGCTTGGGTGCATCCGACGAATTGGCGCTCTATCTGGTGCATGGATTGCTCCATTTGTGCGGATACGATGATCTGACCGACGTCGAACGCCGCCTGATGAGAAAACGGGAACGAGCGATCCTGAAATTGCTCGGAGTTTGAGCGTCGACCGGTCTGGTCAATGGGAGGCCGTGCGTGAATATCCTGCTGACGCTGCTCGTCGGACTGTTATTTGTCCTGACGATCGTCGGCTCTTTTACGTGTGAGAGCTTGCGGCGCTTTTCCCGGAGCCGCCTCGACGAGGCTTGCTGGCGCCTCGGACACCGCGAACGGCTGATCGTCATTTTGCGGCAGTCGACCGAGGCCCTGTTGGCTGCCGAGCTGGTCACGGTGGTCGGCATCGTTGTGTTGTCCGCAATTGCCGGCGTCCGCGTGACGAACGAGCTGGCTGCCGAGTCGGGTGCCTCCGGCTGGATCGCCGTGGTGGTCGAGCCCGTCGTGATGGTCGCGGGATTCGTGCTGGCTTTCTTTCTGTTTCCGTGGTGTCTCGCGCGCGTCACCGGCGAGCGGTACCTTGCTCGCGCGTGGCCCGTGATCGAAACGCTCATCCGCGTGACCGGCCCTTACGTTTCTCTGGCCCGCCGGATGGACTCGTTCACGCACCGGCTCTGGGGACTCAAGGAGTCGCGCGAAGGCAGCGCCGAATCGCTCACCCGCGAGATCAAGAGCATCGTCGAACTCGGACAGCGCGAGGGAATTCTCGCGGGCCAGGCGCGGCGGATGATCGAACGGGTGATTGCCCTGCAGCAGGAAGACGTCGCCGCCGTTATGACGCCGCGGACCGACATGGATTGCGTCGACGCCTCCGCGTCGCTCGATGAGGCCCGACGCCGCATGATCGAAGCGGGTCACTCGCGGATGCCGGTGATCGGCGCCTCGACCGACGATCTTGTCGGCATCCTCTACGCCAAGGATCTGCTGCGGCACCTGTCGAACGGCGCGCACGGCGGCGAGCTACCGCTGAAGGAGATCGTGCGGGAGCCTTTCTACGTTCCCGAGACGACGGGCATCGACAAACTGCTCGAGAGCATGAAGCGGCGACACGTGCACATCGCCATCGTGCTCGACGAATACGGCGGCGTCGCCGGCCTGGTCACCATGGAGGACGTTTTGGAGCAGATCGTCGGCGACATCGTGGACGAATACGACACAACCGAGGATTCGGGAATTCGCCAGACCTCGCCCGGAAGCGTGGAAGTCGCCGCATGGGTGCGGATCGACGACCTGGACGAACAGTTTGGCTACGGCTTTCCCCGGGACGAAGATTACGACACGATCGGCGGATTCATGTACGCCCAACTCGGCCGGATTCCGAAAAAGCGCGACGTCCTCAATTGGAACCAGTTGCGGCTCACCGTGCTCGACGCGGATAAGCGGCGGATTCATAAGATCCGCATCGAAGCGCCAACGGCTCAAACGGTCCGTGCCAGCGAGTCGGCTTAACTCGTCGCATAGATACATATACATATGTACCGATATCGAATGTCAATCTGATTCGCCGTCAAATGGGCCGAATTGGGGCTTTGGACTTTTTTGGGGTGTTCAGATCCCCGGTGCCGCCCCAAAAAAGCCAAATAAGTGTACAGAAACTGCACAGTTTGGGGCTCGGAACGGACGATCCACCGCGTTTCGGATCAAAGTGATCCGACC
>CAYWOV010000315.1:0-4984 GCA_964459965.1 uncultured Planctomycetaceae bacterium
TGTCGATTTCGTTGTGTTGCGATTCTGATCGATCAAGTCTTGAGGGTACGTTTCCGGCCGTTGGGCGGTGTTGTCGCTTGGCTTCAACCCGCCGCAATCCATTCGCATTAAGCTCCCGTATCGCTTATCGAGGGAGCAGCGGCCGGCACGTTCGCTTCGTAGGAAAGGCTACCTGTCAATGAATCCGCAAATTCGTGAATTAGACGAGCGCGCGACTGAGCACGAGGCGACCTTTGTGGAAACGGCCCTCAAGCTGGGGGGGGCGAGCGAAGAAGAAGCGAAGAAGACCGGTGCCCTGGATCGGGCCGACGAACAGGTGGAAGACCTGTTCGCACCAAAATATCAAACGTCCGGCAGCCCGGCACACCGGGCCGTGTGGGATAAAGACTTCCCCACCGAACTCTTCTCCGGCCAAAGCCGACCGGCCTCAGCCGCTGCCGACGAAGTCATGCGCAAGTCGATCGAGGTCGTCCGCCGTCGCCAAAAAGACGGCACACTGATGAACGAGCAGAAGAAGGTCACTCAGGAAACGATCGACGAGCTGGCACGGGTTGGTTACTGGGGTCTCTTGGTCGAACCGAAGTACGGCGGCTCGGGCACGCCGTTCGGCGCATTCGCCCGGTTCCTGGTGCGGATGGGGACCGTTGAGCCCACGATCGCCGGCCTGGCTTCCGTGCACGGCTGCATCGGCGCGGTGGACCCCTTGCGGACCTTCGGCAGTCCGGAGCAGAAGCAAGCACACTTGCCCAAGCTGGCGAGTGGCGAGCGGGTCTCTGCATTCGCCCTGACGGAACCGTGTGCGGGTTCCGACTTGACGGCACTGCGCACAAAGGCGGAGCTCGTCGGCGATAATTATGTCGTCAATGGCGAAAAGCTCTTCATCACCAATGCGGTTCCGGGTCGCACCGTCGGTCTCGTCTGTCAGATTGAAGGCAAACCGGCCGTGTTGATCGTCGATCTTCCCGACCAAGAGGACGAGTCGTTTCGCATCGTGAAGTACGGGTTGCACGCGCTCAAGCACACTTACAACCAGGGCCTGATTTTCAAGAATTTCAAAGTGCCTAAAGCGAACCGGCTCGAGCCATCGCACGGGGACGGCTTGACCGTCGCGTATCATGGCCTCAACCGAGGGCGGGTCGCCGTCTGCTCGACGGCTGCCGCGTCAATGCGGCTGATGATGGCCAACATCCTTCCCTGGGCCCGCTACCGCAAGACGTACGGCGAAAATATTGTCAAGCGGGAACTTGTCCGCCGCCGCGTCGGTCGACTCGCGGGATTTATCGTCGGATGCGACGCGCTGATCGACTGGTGCTCGTGGCTGTTGGATGAAGGCTATCGCGGCGAAATGGAATGCACCGTCGCCAAGATCTTCGGCAGCGAGTCGCAAAAAGAGGCCGTGATCGAACTCTTTATGAAGACGCACGGCGGCCGCGCATTCCTGCACGGGCACATGTTCGGCGACAATGTGCACGAGTACCTGGCCCCGTGCATCTACGAGGGCGAAGGCGAGATGCTCTGCATGGGCTTCTTCAAATCGCTGATCAAGGACCACGGCAAGCATTTCTACGAACCAATCGGCAAGGCGCTGTATGCCGCGGGCATCAAGCAGCCAAACATGACCAACCCGGCTCACTTCATGAAGCTGGCGCCGGCCGCCATGCCGTGGCTCAAGTGGCGGATGAACGAAATGGTCGTTGGACCGGTCCGGGCGAAGCTGCCGTCGATGCCGCCGTCGCTGACGGAGTTGGCCCAGTTCGCGGCCGACAGCCTTCAACACAGCCGCCTCGACGTCGACCGCTTGATGCAGCAATTCCAGCTCAAGCTGGCCGACCGGCAATGCTCGATGGTCGAGCTGTCGCAGCGGATCCAAAGCATGATCGTAATGCTCACGACCTGCCTGTGGGCCGCCAAGCAGTCCGACGAGTTGGTTAAGACGGCGGCGATCGTGTTGGGCAGCGAGATTCGCAGGAACCTGACCGGCAAGCGTCCGACTTCGGAAGATTACCGGCTGGTGACAAAACTCGGCGCGGATATCGCCGACGGCGGCTTCAAGGCGATCGCGGGCATCGACGACTTCGAGATCCTGATGCCTTACGCCCAGTAACAGCCGATGACAGGCCGCGCGGCGTGCGGCTCGATCGCACGCCGTCGCCGCGCGGACAGTCTCTTCGTCCTCTCCCCTCCCCGCACTCCGTGCGGGTCTACGTTTTCGCGGAGCAGCAATGGCCAACGCGTTCCGACTCGAGGAGCTCGATGGGAAGATCGCGCTACTGACCTTTGATTTAGCGGGCAAGAGCGTCAATACGTTCGGTCAGCCGGTGATGCAGGAACTCGGCGCGCTCGTTAAGGAACTGGCCAAGCGGACCGATCTTCGCGGCCTCTTGCTTAAAAGCGCCAAGCCGGGGCAGTTCATCGCCGGAGCGGATCTCAATGAGCTGGGCGCCTTGGCGTATTATACCAAGGAGCAAATCGCGCCCGGACTTGCCGCAGGACACGAGGTCTTCACCGGTGTCAGTCGGCTGCCCTTTCCGACCGTCGCCCTCATTGACGGCAATTGCATGGGGGGCGGAACGGAAGTCTCGTTGGCGATGGACTATCGACTGGCGGCCGCCAACCCGGCGACGAAAATCGGCCTGCCCGAAGTGAAGGTCGGCATCATTCCCGGTTGGGGTGGAACGCAGCGGCTGCCGCGCGTCGTCGGCGTACAACAGGCGATCACGATGATCACCTCCGGCGAGCCGATCGGTGCCGCCGAGGCGGTCAAGTGTGGACTCGTGTTCGACGCCGTTCCCAGCGAACGGCTGATCGAAGAGGGCCGGCGGCTGATCGAGTACGCGCAGGAGAGCGGCGAGTGGAAAACCATCCGCCAGCGAAAAGAAGCACCTCTCGGTCTGAGTGACGATCAGTTCAACTTTACTTTTGGTGTCGCCGAAGGGGCCGTCCGCGGTGCGACCAAAGGCCAATATCCCGCGCCGCTGGCCGCCCTGCGAGCGATCCGCGACGGCATTAACTGCCCCTTGCCTGAAGGGCTCAAGATCGAGCTGCAAGAGTCGGGAGGTGTAGTCGGCACGCCCATTTCCGCGGCGCTGGTCGGCGTCTTTTTCATGCAGAATCAGCTGGCCCGCGATCGGGGTGTCAGCGATCCCAACGTGAAGGCACGGCCTGTCACTCGCGTCGGCGTTCTGGGAGCCGGACAGATGGGTTCCGGAATCGCCACCGCGCACGCCCGCTCGGCCATTCCGACGGCCATGGTGGACGTCGACGACAAGCGAATTGCCGACGGAATGCGTCGGGCGACCGACGTTGTCGCCGGCCGCATGAAGATCGGCCGCGCCACGCTTGCCGACATGCAGACGCTGTTGTCGAACCTCGCGGCGTCCGTCTCGCACCAGGCCTTTGCCGATCGCGACGTCGTGGTCGAAGCCGTCACCGAGAACGAAGAGCTGAAGACAAGCTTGTACCGGCAATTGGCTCCGGTGATGAAAAAAGACGCCATTCTGGCGACTAACACGTCGACCATCTCGATCACGCGGATGGCCGAGTCGTGGCCCGACGCAAGCCGTTTCATCGGCATGCATTTCTTCCTGCCCGTCGATCGGATGCAGCTTGTCGAAGTCATTCGCGGCAAGAAGACGAGCGACGAGACGGTGGTCACGATCGTCGAACTGTCCAAACGAATCAAGAAGACGCCGATCGTCGTCAACGACTGTGCCGGCTTCCTCGTCAACCGCATCCTGTTGCCGTATATGACCGAGGCGCTGGCCTTGCTGCTCGAGGGTGCGTCGATGGACGCGATCGACCGCGTCGCCATGAAATTCGGAATGCCTGTGGGGCCGATCGCCTTGCAAGACATGGTTGGTCTCGACACATCTTGCTTTGCGGGGAAGGTGCTGGCGGCCGCATACAGCGACCGGGCGCTCAAGCTGACACTCTTGGACGACCTGATCGCCGCGGGGCGGATGGGCAAGAAATCGGGTGCCGGCTTCCGCAAATTCGCCGGAACCAAGGGCAAGCCGTCCGACGACCCCGCCTTCCAACCCTTCCTGGAAAAGAATCGCACCGCCAAGCGCGAGGTTTCCGATCAGGAGATCGAGGACCGATTGTTCCTGTCGATGCTGTTGGAAGCCGTCCGCACGCTGGAAGAGGGCATCGTCCGCGAGCCGGCGCACGTCGACATGGGTCTCATCCTTGGCGTCGGATTCCCGCCCTTCCGCGGCGGCATCCTTCGCTGGTGCGACGCGACGGGCGCGGCCAAGTTGATGGATCGGGCCGCCAAGTACACATCGCTCGGCAAGCGCTTTCAGCCCAGCCCGCTGCTGGTCGACATGGCCAAGACAAATAAGCTCTTTTATCCGCGACCTGCGATTTCGTCGCGAACGGAGACATAACATGCGACACGCCGTGGTGATCGACGCCGTCCGTACGCCGATCGGCAAAGCCTCTTCGGACAAAGGCATCTACCGCGACGTGCGTGCCGAGGAACTCTCGGCTCACGTGATCGAAGCCGTCGTCAAACGCACCGGCATCGATCCGCATCTGATCGACGACGTTCGCTGGGGTTGCGTGCAGCAGCAAGGCGAGCAGGGTTTCGACGTGGCGCGGACCGTGGGGCTGATGGCCGGCCTGCCGATCGAGACGGGCGGCGTGACCATCAACCGCAATTGTGCTTCGAGCCTGCAGGCCATTAACGACGCTGCCATGAACGTGGCCGCCTGCTGCGAAGACGTGCAGATCGCCGGCGGAGTCGAGCACATGGAACATGTGCCGATGAACAAGGACTACAATCCGCCCCCGGGGCTCTTCTTCAAGCACAGCGAAGCCATCATGAATATGGGGCTGACCGCTGAATATATGGCACAGAAATATCAGATTCCCCGGCCGAAACAGGACGAGTTTTCATACCGCAGCCACCGACTGGCGGCCGAGGCGACAACGAGCGGCGCGTTTTCCTCCGAAATTGTCCCCACTTGGGGTCGCGACGATG
>CAYWOV010000316.1:0-4981 GCA_964459965.1 uncultured Planctomycetaceae bacterium
GGGACTGCGGGTTCGTTCGCTTGGGCCCTCGCAGTGTGTGGGACGCACAGGCAGATGCCGATGACGAAAAATGGGAACAGGAGACTCAAGTGGCTGCCGCGCCGGAGTATTTCGACGCGTTGACTCGGTTTCATTTCGTTCTCCGATTTTTGGATTGATCGTTTGGTGCGCAGTCAGCCACCAAATTGGCTGACGGGGGTGGACCTGCCGTTAGTGCCGGTCGTGCGCAACGGTGATTTCAAAGACATAGTCGCCCTCTCCCACGGGTTCCGGCGGCTCCGTCACCCTGCGGACCTCCAAGGTCGCTGTGCCTCCTGCGAGCTTGTACGGGAAGGGGGTGCCGAACCGCGGGTGCACCGGCACGGGGACGACGGTGATTTCGGAAAGAGTTTGCGGTAATTTCCCGCCGTGTTGGGCCGCGTGCATGCGGATCGCCTCGATCACGCGGTCCGCGGCCATTGCAACGTCCCGCCGAATCGACGCATCCATCGCCGCCGCAGCTGCCGGAAGCAGGAGGAAGTTGATCGGCAGGACTTCCCGCGAGCTCAGTCCCGGGCCGAGGTAATGGTCGCGGATGAGTTGTCGATTCGCCTCGTTCATGCGCCGCCAGCCTTCGGCGTAAGGGACGAGCGTCCATTTCCGCAGTTCCTGGGCGATGTAGCGGCACAGATAGGCCTCGTCGACAGCGATCACCTGGCCAACGGGCATCTGCTCGATCTTGGCAGCGTCGTACCCGGCGGCAATCAGGTCGCGCTTGGCCTGCGTGTAACCGCGCAGGGCCAATCCGGTGGCGGCCAATCGTGATTCCCAGCCGTAAGGGCTCGCCGCCGGGCTGTTGTCGAACTGCGAAAGAGTAAAAAAGGCCTGCGAGACGATGTCAGCCCACTGCTCGGGTGAATGCTCCGCGTGCTCGGGGTCCTTGAGCATCGGAAACAGACGCGTCGGGAGCGTCAATTCAAATTCGACCTTCGGCCCCATGTCGATGAACGGCCGCGGCAGCTCCGTGTAAGCCCAATAAAGGTTCGGCGACTTGGGTGCCGCGAAAAACGCATGCGCCTGGTCATCGAGAATACCGGCCATCGCAATCCCCACGAGACTGGGAATGATGATCGGCGTCGTCGACAGGTCGCGAGCGAACTGATAGCCGACTCCCATCGTCTCGATCGCGTCGGCGTAGCGCCCCTCGGCAATTTCGAGTCGGGCTTTGACCGCCAGAAAGCGAGCTAGGCCGCGCGAATCCTGCACTTCCGTCAGGCGGAACTCGATCCCCTTGAGTCCCTCGACATTCTGCAGTTGATAGTCCCAGTCGCAGCGCTCGCGGCTGGCCGCTTCGCGCAGGTCGTCATAATCGGCTGCAAAGCCGTTGACCACCTTCCGCACCTCGTCCCGCGGAAGCTTCTCGATGGGCATGTGCGCCCACTCGTCGAGCCGGCCATCAAGGCTTTCGTGCCAATTGGCGTTCTTCGCTCCGGCCCGATAAATGGTGTAAGCGAGAATCGCGCGGTAATAGAAGGGGGCGGCATTGCCCGGCTTGCGCGCCGACAGCGGCGTGAGAAAAGTGTAATTCAAGGGCGGGCGAGGCTCGGCGGCCGGGTCCACCGCCAAGCGCACGATCGTGGGCCCTTCCGGCGCCGGTCGGCGAGCGGGCGGGGCAGCGGCCAGGTCGCCAACAGGCGCCAGCATGACAGTCGAGGCAAGCGAAATGCCCACAATTCCGCGCAAGAAACGCGACATCGATTAGCCCTTCCAGAAGGTCAACGACCATTCGGCGGAGGTTCAGCCTGCAGAACGGTTCTTTAAAGTTCGACTCCGCAAGTCTCTCACGGTGACCGGTTCCTCGTCGGCTTGCGACTGGGCTTCCAGTTTCTGAATCGGAGCGGGCTCGGGGAGCGCGTCGATGCCGTAGGCCAGCACGAAGGAGCGCAACCGAGGATAGTTCGATTCAACCGCAAAGGCCCGAGCCGTCTCGTCCACGCTGGGTGCAGGGTAGGCGCCCGCCTCGGCCGGCGGACCGTACGTCTCAACGGCGCTTTTAACGGCGACGTTGGCGACCGACGGAACAGGCGGTCGATGCCCGCGAGCTTCGAGCGTTTCCGCGGGGTTTGCCTCGGGCCCCGTTCGCGTCACGAGCAACACCAATAGTACGGCGGCGGCCAGACTGCTCAAGACTGTGGCGGCGGGCCACATCCAGCGCCCGAACGTCGCGCCCGGCCCGACCTCTTCAGCCGATGCCCGACCCGCTAGGAACAAGAAGCGATCGCGGTCGATGCTGCTAGCTGGCGGCCGGAGCATCGACAGGGCCCGCTCGAGTTCTTGCTGTTCGTCTATCTCTTTGTCGTCACGGTTTTGGTCAACCATGTCACACCCAAACGCTTTCTCAAACTGGCCAGGGCCGCCTCGTAGCGGCGATGGGCCTCGCTCGAAGAGATCTCCGCGAATTCGCCGATCTCCTCGAAGGTCAACCCGCCCCAAATCCTCGCGATCACCACTTCTCGTCTTTCGTCCGAAAGCTCCTCGAGCGCACGGGCGGCCAGCTCGGCGTCGAGCGGGCTCTCCCCGTCCGCCTCGAACCGGAGGCGAGCCTGGCCGATTGCCGTCTTTTCCGTCCGCTCTCGCCGGTTGTCGCGGCGGGCCGAACTAATCGCACGGTTTCTGACCACGCGATAAAGCCACGCGACCGGCCGATCTGGCACCCGCCCCTGACGCACGAGCTGCAAGTAGGCCTCCTGGACGACGTCTGCCGGCGCGGTAAACCACCGCGCCGCGAACAGCTCCAGGGCTGCCGCATGCTGGTCGAACAATCGTGCGACAAGTTCCGGTGAAATCCGGCTCATCCGGCGAAGCGCTTCGAAGGAGTAATTTCTAAATCAATGACGCCGCCGGGACCGATTCCTCCCGGGGAATTCCGCGAGAAAAACGCGGACCAATCAGAAGAGCGACTCGGGACCAGGTTTTGTCTATCAGCCGCAGTTCGCCTGCCGACTCCAGTCCGCAGAAAGGCATCGCGAGTGCCGATCGGCCGCCAAGCTCTTTTAGAGGTGGCGGGGGATTGGTCCACCAAAGGATGCTCGTGCGGCGGACTGAAATCGGGGCGCAGAATCTCGGCGCGCAGAATTAGCGTGACGCGGCAAATCGGTTGGATGACGGATGGACGAAATCCGCCGTTCAGATTGCGTCTGCGGGATTGCGACGGAGGTCAACGCACGGAATGCGAGTACCGGTTGTCGATCGGCTGTTAACTGGCGGGAAACACGTTCAATTCTGCCTTTCGATCCGCTCTTTCGCTCTGCTAATCACATCATACCCAAGCAGGCGCGAATCCCGAATATCAAGATCGACAAATTTTCAAAAATGGACTTTTTTGGGGTGGTCGCTCCTTTTTTTAGCACCCCAAAAAAGCCAAAAAAGTCCCTCTCGAAGGTCAGAGGGAGTCGTTCGGGGTGGCGGGTTGTTTCGGCGGAGTGGCGGAGACGGGCGTTTGGCCAGGTGGAACGGAAGAGGGCAGGGGTGCAGGGCGACGTTCGGCCGACCGCTCGTTCTTTTTGACGTCCCAATTCTCGCCGACTTTGAATTTGAGGTTGAGCACCCGCTGCCCGCCGATCTGCTCGGCCCGGAGCTGCAGTTCCTGCCCGCGGAGCGACTCCGCGCCGGGGATCACGTAGGTTTGCGTGTCCCGGCCATGCGTGAGCTTGGTCACGACCCGCTGCATCCGTTTTCGCAGTGGAACGTACAAGTTGCACTCGAAGGTGAGTTTTTCCTCGGGTTTGGTGTAGTTGTCGATCAGCTGTTTGATCTGCAGGTCGCCGTTTTCGAGTTTTGAGTCGACCACGGACAAAACAACGTCGCCCAGGCCGACTTCGTAGTCGCGATAAACGCGGAACGAATAGGGCGACATGGCGAAATCCAGCACGATCCGTTGACCGCCCTGGCTGGTGTTCGAGGGAAGCTCCAAGGTGATCGGCAGATCGAATTTTTCGCCGGCCGCCAGATTGAAACGCATCTCGGTCGGTTCGACTTTCCAGTCTTTGGGCACGATGACTCGCAGCTGGCCGTTGACGCCCTGGCGGAACGTGTTGATGCCGTGGATAACTTCCCGCTGCTTGCCCGTTCGGCTGGGGAGTCGCCCTTTTTCGAATTTCACGGCTGCCATCCAGCGGGCGATTGGCTCCGGGAAGTGCCGGACGAGCAGGGGACTGGGGCCGACATGCAGTTTGCCTCGCTGGCCGCTCTCGGAAATGGGGAGGCGAATCCGGCGGCCGAGCACGTCGGTTACGACCGACTCCTCGCCCAAAAAAAGGTCCTCGTCGACCGACTCGTTGTTCCAGATCACGACCGCGACTTCGCCCTTGCGGGAAAAAGCGTAGTTGCGGCTTCCCTCCGGCAGCAGGAACGAACCGATGAAATCGGCTCCCTGCAGGGCCATCGCGGTGGTCCGCCAGGGAAGAAATAAAAGCGACGGTGTTCCGCCACGGCCCAAGAGACCGGTTTCCTCGTCCAAAACGTCGTCGGCGAAAATCTTATTCGCCCCGCCGATTTTGGCTTCGACCATGGTTTTAACGAGGTCGGTGCCGCGCTGCTCGGGGGTGTAACCCGTTTTGGGAAGGGGTTTGATGAGCACCCAGCGATCGGGAACATCGGCGGTCGCCGACTTGAGCTTTTGGACGAGTTCGCCTTCCTTGAGCCGCTGGCGGCTCGACGTCGACAAAAATATTCCTCGCACATCCTCCCGCCGAGGGGGCGGAGTTTCCCAATTCCAGTGCACACCGATCCGGGCATCGCGGCCGATGCGGTCAAATTCCGATTTGACGCGAGCAATCGTTTGGGCCAGGTTGCGGTTCGACATTCCGACGAAACTTTCGTCGTCTTCCTCGCCGAGCTGCCAGAAACGCACGTGCGACGAGTAGCGGGCGATCACTTTCTCGATCGACTCGCGCCAGAACTCGGTCCGCACCGTAAATATTTCGCTGATTCCCGTCCAATC
>CAYWOV010000317.1:0-4979 GCA_964459965.1 uncultured Planctomycetaceae bacterium
GGTCTGAGATCTCCGTCATAGGGCCACGGATACGGATTGGCGTCGACGAACGTGGTGGTCATCGTTTGCGAAGTAGACATCGGCGATGCCGTTTAACTATTGCGTTTTGGAAAGTTCCGCCGGAGCGCCGACCATTGCGCGCATGCGGGAGCAGGTCAGGATCATGATGAACAGCGTGAGAATGTAGGGGGCGGCGTACCATAAGTATCTTGAAGATCCTGACACAAGGTTTTGTCCCTGGAGCGCCGGTCCAAGCGATCCCACTCCGCCGAAGAGGAGCGATGCCCAAAGGCAAAGGATGGGATCCCACCGGGCAAAAATCACGAGCGCGACGGCCATCAGTCCCTGACCGGACGAGATCTGCTCGTTCCAGGATCCGGGGTAATATAAGGAGAGATAGCTGCCTCCAATTCCGGCAAGCGCGCCACCCAGCGCCGTCGCGAGAATGCGGATACGCGGCACCGAATAACCCATTGCGGCGGCGGCCTCTTCGCTCTCGCCGGCCAGACGAAGGATCAGGCCCCAGCGTGTGTTCTTTAAAACCCACGCAAGCAGCGGTGCCAGCCCCACTCCCACGATAAACAGGCCGTTAATCCGCAGAGCTGTCCGTACTTGTTCGATCGGAGACCAAAAGCCGAGTTCCAAGGCCGGCAATCGCGGCGCGCTCGGCTGGATGTACGGCTTGCCGAGATAGAAGGCCAATCCCATCCCAAAGAGCATCATCGAGATGCCAACAGCCACGTAATTGACGCGCGGCAAATTGCAAATCACCGCGTGTAGCGCACCGAGCAGCATTCCCACCACGGCTGCGGCCAGCACGCCGATCCAGGGAGAACCAGTTTGGTAGCTGATGGCGTAGCCCGTCATCGCCCCCATCACCAAAGTTCCCTCGAGACCGAGGTTTACGCGACCCGATTTCTCTGTGATGCACTCGCCCAAGCTAACAAACAAAAACGGCGTGCCGACGCGAATGGCTCCGCCAATGATGGCGAAAAGCAATCCCCACCGCCCCAAATCCGTCGCCGGATCTGCAGCCAGCACCAGGCCGCCCAGTCCCAATCCAATGGCCGATACATTCATGCCGCGACCGCCTCCCGCACTTCGCGCGGCTGAAAGATGCGCAAACGTCCGTAAAACGCCTCGGAAAGTAGAATCATCACGAAGATGATTCCCATCAAGACCTGTACCGACGCGTCGGGAATGTGCAATCGCCGCTGCAACATGCCGGACGAGGCGCTCAGACCGCCAAACAGCACGGCCGCGGGAATAATTCCAAGGGGATGGTGCCGCGCAATGAACGAGACCAGAATACCCGTAAATCCGTAGCCCGCGATGAGTGCAGCGTTCGCTTGATGATGGACGGCGGCCACTTCGACCATGCCGGCTAAACCGGCGGCTGCTCCGCCCAGGAAGCACGTCACCAGGATCAGCATGCCGACGGGCAGACCCGCTGCTTGGGCCGCGCGGATATTTCCGCCGGCCATGCGGGCTGCAAAGCCGAACGTCGTGTGGTCCATCAGGATCCACGAGAGGACGCAAGCGGCGGCGCCGTAGGCCAGCCCCCAATGCACGTCCGTTCCGAACATCGTGCCCAACATGGCCGATTCCGGAATCGGGTAAGTCGATGGCTTGTTGAGGCTCGCCGGATCGCGAAGCGGCCCTTCAACCAGGAAGTTGAATATTGAAATGGCCACATAGGCCAACAGCAGACTGGATATTGTCGCGTTGACGCCTCGCCAGTGCCGCAGACCGCCGCAAAGCGCGATCAGCAGCCCGCCGGCGATCATTCCCGCCAGCGCCATGGAGATTTGAATCCCGAACGATGGCAAGCCGTGTAGCAGCAAAGCCGTCTCGGCAGCGGCTAGTCCACCCAGGGCGAGCGCTCCTTCGCCGCCAATCACAACCAGGCCCAATCGCGCGGGGAGCGCCGTGCATAAGGCGGCAAGAATCAGCGGCGCAGCCCGCGTCAGCGTGTTCTGCCAAGAGAAGCTGCTCCCGAACCCGCCGATGTACATCCAATAAATCAATGCGGTCGGACGCACCCCCGCAATGCAGAACATGAATATGCTGAAGATCGCCAACGAGGCCACCAGGGCCGCGAGGGTGATCGTCAACGATTCAATGAGGCCGCGTCCGCGCATCTTCAACCTCCCAACAAATCGTTGGGCCACTATTCGCCTTTGACCCCTTCGACAAGGTAGTTCATGCTCTCGAGTTCAATCGCGGTCTGCACGTACTGTTTGCCGGTTGGGATCACGACTTTTCCCGTGTTGTCCTTCAGCTCGCCCTTGTAGATCACGAATGTCCCATCCATGAATTTTGACCTCACCGCCTCAGCGGCCTTCTTGGCCTTTTCGGTGACGACGGCGCCATACGGAGAAGTTTTGACGACTTGCTCTTTGAGGCCGCCCCGCACCAGGTTGGGGATCTTCTGGTGCGACAGATACATTTTGATGTAATCGGTGTAGACCTTTTCCCAGTTCCACTCGGCTCCCGTGAGATAGCCTTTGGGTGCGAGCGTCGCCTGGCTGTAGTGGTAGCCGCACGTGTAGATGCCGCGGCGTTCCGCGTTTTCCACCACGACTTTCGGGCTATCGACGTGGCACGTGACGACGTCGACACCCTGATCGATCAGGCTGTTGGTCGCCTCGGCTTCTTTTACCGGCATTGACCAATCACCGGTAAAAATGACCGTGCAAGTAATTGAGGGATCGACACTCCGGGTACCAAGCGTAAATGCGTTGATGTTGCGGCGAACCTGGGGAATGGGTTTGGCCGCGACGAAACCGATTTTCTTGGACTTGCTCATGTGGCCGGCCACGATGCCGCTGAGGTATTGGCATTCATCGATATACCCGAAATAGCTGCCGACGTTTTTCGGGTGGACGTTTTCGTTCCACAGACCACCGCAGTGCAGGAACATGACCTCGGGATACTTCTTGGCCATCGCTAGCACGTGTGGATCGAAGTAACCGAAGGAGGTGGGAAAGACGACCTTGGCGTCGTCGAGCTTGATCATGCTTTCCATGCTCTTCTGCACGTCGACCGTCTCCGGGACGCGTTCCTCTTCCATCACCTTGACGCCGTCCATCTTCCTGACGGCGGCCGCTCCGTCGGCGTGCGCCTGGTTGTAGCCGTAGTCGTCCTTCGGGCCGACATAAATGAAGCCGACGGCAACTCCGTCACCGCCCGTGGGGCTAACGGTTCCGGCGCTGGTCGAACCAGCACTGCTCGTGTCGGTCGCGGACGTTTTGGCGCAGCCAGCAATTCCGGCGCAAAGCAGCACCGTCACCGCGAGCGCGTACTGTCGTTTCTGAAGGGAAGAACGTTTTGCAAGAGCCATGCAGCGATCCTTTTCGTGAATGATTCCAATCTCGGTGTTTCTTGTTAGCGGGCGACGGGTGTTTGCGACGAGGACTTCGGCGATGTCTGGTTGCGGAAGGCGATCCAACCGCCGAACTCCGTAATATCTCGTGCTTGTGGGACCGCGCACGATTCGCACAGAAATCCCTTGACCATTTCTCCGTCCTCCAACTCGACGGTGCCGATTGCCAGAGGCGGCGCAACAGACGCCACAAGTCGGCCGAATCCCTCAAGCGGAAGATCGTAAATCTCGACGGCGACGGCACCGCCGAGTTGCTGAGTCTGCAAAAGCCCGGGTCGTGGAGGATTGAGATTAAGAAACGCGTAAAAGCGATATTTTGCGGCCGTTCGGCATTCTCGAACGAATTCTGCACCGAAACGGCAGAGCGCGGGGTGCAATGGCTCGCCTTGCAAATGGGCGCCGGCGACCGCGACGCGCACATAAAGGTCGCGAGGCGCCGGTGGCTTGGCACTGATTCGGGCCGGTCTGGCGGGCAACCGGCTGCCGGTCGCACCCAATGGCAGATCACACTGTTGCTGCCAGGCCATTCCGATCTCGCACAGCCGGCCCTCCCGGCCTGGTGGACCAAGAAGCGTGATGCCGGCAGGCAAGCCGCTCGATGTAAACGCGGCCGGAACCGCGAGCGCACTTAATCCGACCAGATTGGCAAAATTCGTATATGTTCCCAGCCTTCGGCTCCAGAGAATCGAATCTGCTTCAACATCCGCGAGCTTGGGCACAGTCGGAATCGTGGGCACAATCAAAACCTCGGCTTCGTCGAAGATCCGCAAACAAGTTTCTCGTAGCGACCTGAGTTGCTGTTGCGCGCGAAACACGTCCACAGCCCGATACTGACCGCCACCGGAAATAATCGTTCGTGTGACAGGGTACATTTCCTCGCTGTGGTCCTTCATAAACTCTTCGAGGGCCGCCAACCGTTCGGCCACCCACGGTCCGCCATAAAGCAGCAAGCCGGCATCGCGAAAGGGACCGAAGTCGACCGCGATCCGCCGAGCGCCACTTTGTTCGAGTTGCTTCAGCGACCGACTAAAGATCTCGGCCCGTTCGTCGTCTCCACAAAAATCGAGGGCCGCGTCTGCGGGGGCTGCGAATGTGCCCGGGCGTCCGTCGCCGACGGACGCGGCTTCCTGGCCTCGTGCCACGGAATAAAGGAAATTGGAGTCCTCAACTGTCAGCGTCACGAATGAAATGCAGTCCAATGAGGCACACGAAGGGACCATCCCGGCCGTGCTTAGCAGTCCCGGCGCCGGTTTGAAGCCAACGACGTTGTTCGCTGCCGCCGGCACGCGGCCCGAGCCGGCCGTATCAGTTCCCAGCGCGAAGCTCACCAAACCGGCGGCGACCGCAACTCCTGAGCCCGAGCTTGAACCACCGGAAATGAATTCCGGGTTGAACACATTGCGGCAGGCACCGTATGGGCTTCGGTCGCCCCCTAGACCGGTGCCGAATTGATCCAGGTTCGTTTTGCCCACCGCGATCGCCCCGGCGTCTAAAAGCGTTTGAACGACCGTCGCGGAGCGCTCTGGCATGTACGAATAAGCCGGGCACGCTGCCGTAGTCGGACAGCCGGCCAGATCGATTGAATCTTTGATGG
>CAYWOV010000318.1:0-4964 GCA_964459965.1 uncultured Planctomycetaceae bacterium
CGCGAAGGAATGATTTTCACGTCGGCCGCGGAAAGATTTAAGGCCTCGGCGCAGGGCAAGGTGATTCGTCACGCGATCATTAAAGTCCGGTTGCCGAAAGAAAAGACCGTCAAGGGCGAGGGGGCCGAGGATTACAAACCGGGCCGCCTGATCACGACGACCGTCGGTCGCGTGATGTTCAATGACGTGCTCCTCCCACAGATGGCCTTTTACAACCTCACGATGAAGGGACGCGACCTCGCAAACGTGATTTCCGATTGCTATCACCTGCTGGGACGCAAGGCGACCATCGAACTTTTGGACAACATGAAGGAGCTCGGTTTCCACCAGGCGACCCAAAGCGGCATGTCGTTCGCCGCCAGCGACCTCAAAACCGCGCCGAACAAGGACAAGGTCATCGGCGATGCCGAGGCTTCGGTGCTGAAGCAACAAAAGCTGTTTGAGAAGGGCGTCATCACCAACCAGGAGCGGTACAACCAGGTGCTCGACACGTGGACGCACGCCCGGGAGCTCATCACGAAATCGATGATGCACGAGCTCGAGCACGATTACCGCGATAACGGGCACTACGTGAACCCGCTGTTCTTAATGGCGAACTCCGGCGCCCGTGGCGGCGTCGAGCAGATGCGTCAATTGGCCGGCATGCGTGGACTGATGGCCAAGCCCAGCGGCGAGATCATTGAGACGCCGATTAAGGCCAACTTCCGCGAAGGGCTCACCGTGCTGGAGTATTTCAGCTCGACGCACGGTGCCCGCAAAGGGCTGGCTGACACGGCACTCAAGACGGCCGACAGCGGCTACCTCACCCGCAAGCTGGCCGACATTTGCCAGAACATGGTCGTCACGACCCAAGATTGCGGTACGACGAAAGGAATTACGCGAGGAGTGGTTTATCGCGGTGAAAAGGTCGAGGTCAGCCTCGCCGACGCGATCCGTGGCCGCGTCAGCCGCACCAATATCGTCAATCCCATTACCGACGAGGTGATCGTCCGCGAAGACGAGCTAATTACAATCGACGTTGCCCGCAAGATTGAAGACATGGGGCTTGAGAAGATTCAGGTTCGTAGCCCCATGACGTGCGAAGCCACCCTTGGAATCTGCCGGCTGTGCTACGGCATGGACCTTTCCACTGGTAATCTCGTCGAAGACGGGCTGGCCGCGGGAATCATTGCGGCACAGAGTATCGGCGAGCCGGGAACTCAGCTCACCATGCGTACGTTCCACATCGGTGGTGCGGCCTCGATCGACGTCCACGAGAACGAGATTCGGACACGTCGCGCGGGCCGCGTGCGATTCGCACGCATCCGCAGCGTCGTGAATCAGGATGGCAAAAACGTCGTTCTGACAAGGAACGGCGAGATTATCATCCTCGACCCGAAGGAACGCGAACTTGAAAACTATACCGTTCCCAACGGAGCCACCCTGTTGGTTGCCGAGGATGAAGAAATCGAGGTTGGTCGCGTCCTTTGTCAGTGGGATCCGCACTCAGTGCCGATTCTGGCGGAAGTCGGTGGAAAAGTCCGGTTCGAGGACTGCATCGAGGGTCGGTCGATTCGCTCCGAACGTGAAGCCTCTGGAAACCTGCGGCGGACGGTCATCGAGCACAAGGGTGACTTGCATCCGCAGATCATTCTTGAAGACGCGGCCGGCAAGATCCTCGACTTCTACTACCTGCCCGAGCGGGCCACGGTCGAAGTGCAGGAAGCTCAGGCGATTACGGCTGGTTCGGTCCTCGCCAAGAACCCCCGCGAGGCGACCGGCACGCAGGACATCGTTGGCGGTTTGCCCCGCGTAACCGAGTTGTTCGAGGCCCGCAAACCGAAGGATCCGGCAATCATTGCCGAGATTGACGGCGAAGTGGAACTGGTCGCCGAGAAGAAGCGCGGCAAACGGATCATCGTCGTCAAAGGTGACGACAATACCGAAGTCGAGCACGTAATTCCGCACGGCAAGCAGCTCTTGGTCCACGCGAACGACCGTGTGCGTGCCGGAGACGCGTTGGTGCGCGGACCGCTCGTGCCGCACGACATTCTCCGCGTTAGCGGAGCGGAGGCGGTGCAACAGTATCTGCTGCACGAAATCCAAAACGTTTACCGGTCGCAACGGGTGGAAATCGACGACAAGCACATCGAGATCGTCATCGCGCAGATGCTGCGAAAATTGAAGATCGAGGATGTCGGCGATTCCACGATGCTGCCGGGAATCGTGCTCGACAAATTCGAGTTCCGTCGTGCCAACGAGCAGTTGATGGAGTGCGCGAAGATTACCGATCCCGGCGAGACCGAGTTCCAGATCGGCGACATCGTTCCCTCCGCGACGCTTGAGGAGGTCAACGCCCAGGTCGAAGCAGCCGGCCAAAAGCCGGCAAAGTCGACTCGCCCCCGCGCGGCGACCGCCAGCATCCAGCTCTTGGGAATCACCAAAGCGGCGGTGCAGAGCGAAAGCTTCATCTCGGCGGCAAGTTTTCAAGAGACGACCAAGGTGCTCACCGAGGCAGCGCTTGCCAGCAAGGTGGACAACCTTGTCGGCTTGAAGGAAAACGTCATCCTCGGACACTTGATCCCGGCAGGGACCGGCTTTCACACTCACCAGGATGCCGAAGTCCGCATTCGGCCAGAGGCCCTACAGGAACTCCGCGCGGAGAAAGAGCGAATTTCTGCCGCACGGCTCGCGCTCCTGACGGAGCCGAATGAGCCGCCACAAAGCACCAGCCCGGCAAGTGGAAACTGAATTCCCGTGCCATGCGAATCTTAGTCTTTGAGTAAGTGCCGGTTCAGAAAGTCGACAGCCGCGTCATACGCGGCTGCGACATGTTGAGGATCGCCGCCGGGAAGGCCATGTCCGGCGTTCGGGACGAGGATCAATTGATGGTCCGCGCCCGCGCGCGTGAGCGCCCTGTCCATTTCCACGGATTGTTCGAATGGCACGTCGGTGTCGCGTGTTCCGTGAATGAGGAGCGTCGGCGGATAGTCCTTGGCGACATTGCGGACAGGACAGTACGGCGTGAGTAACTGGTCCTGAGTCCGCGGGTCAATTCCCGCAACGTTTGTCGTCCAAAGACCCTGCTGGCGGCAGTAGAGATAGAATTGGCCAGGGCCGCGGTCGCCTCGTTTTCGGTCGGTGACCGGCGGTCCGTTGACTCCTTTCCAGGCATCTTCTTTTACCACGAGCGGCTGTTGCCGGTAGAACCGGCTGGGCGTGATGTACCAATCGCCCGCGATGTCGCCATAGCCCCAGAACGAGACGAGGGCCGCCGGCCGCGGCTTCACGCAGAAGCCGGTCATGAGCGTGAGATAACCGCCAGCCGAGCCTCCTGCGACGGCAATCCGTCGCGTATCGGCACCAAAGAGCTGCGGCCCTCGGTCGTGGAGCCAGGTGTAGGCATCGCGGAGGTCTTCGATAATCGCTGGCAGCTTTGTCTCGGGAGCAAGACGATAATCGATCGAAGCGATTACGTACCCGCTTTTGAGCAATCGCGGTTTGAGACGACGATCGATTCCGCCACGGTCTCCCATAATGAGTGCGCCTCCGTGGATCCAGAGCAAGACGGGGCGACGGCGATTCCCGGCCGCGCCTTGTTCGTGCGGAAGATAAACGTCTGCTTTGATTTCGAGATTGCCCACGGTCTTATATGTGAACATCCGTCGGATCGGTCCGTTCCGATCATCGTTCGTCTGCTTCCTCCCCGAAACTTGTGATAACATTTTGGCCGGTGCAACCGTCACTCCCGCGGCCGCGGCGGCGAGTGAAGTCAGGAAATTACGTCGACCGGTGCGCTCATATCGACCAACCATTGGTTGCCTCTACCGTTCGGGTGCCGCGACCTCGTTCCACGAATGGACGCCGATCACCGGTAGAGCGAACCGAAACGCCTGTTCCCACTCCGGAGTGTCGGCCAGCCGAAACACGTTATAGATCTTTTTCCGGAATTCCGGCGTCGCGATTGTGTTCGGACGCCGCGTCCACAATCCCAGACGCAAGCCGCCTTCTTGCGCATTGTCGACGTGCCGGTTCAGAATAAACGCGTCGATGCCCTCGAGACGCGAGGCCTTAATCCATCCGTAGCAGTACCCGGCCGCCTGCAGCGCTTGGCCGTCTGGTCCATCGGGGGTGTGAAAGCCTTCCTCAGACAGGATGACCCGCCGCGGCTTGCCGTGGCAGAGCATGTCCGGCCGTTGCAGATAGTCGGTCAACTGCTCGAGGTTTTTGAACGTGATCTTTGGCGTGTCGGCGTTCGGATGGGCCTCTTTGTCGAGCCACGTACGCGGATCGAGAAGATTGGCCGGATAAGGATGAAAGGCGATGTGCCAGTCGAAGTCCCCGCCCGCTTTGGAGAGGCGATTCATTTCGTCGAGAAGACCGCGGCCGGGACAGGCGCGAAGTGGATCGGGGTTTCCCATGGCCGTCCAATGGTGCTCGAGCGAGATATAAACGCGTGCCTCGGTCGAATACTTGCGGATTGCCGAGAGGGCGAGGCGAATCGCAAGCAGGTATTCGCGGGCAACCGTAGCCATGGGCGCCGGTCCGATGTTGTACCACTCGGCGTGCGAGTTGACTTCATTGCCGACAATATAGCCCGAGACGCGGCCGAATCTCTGGTCGGGACGCGAGAACCGTTCGGCCAGAAGTCCTAGGCACGCCTGAAAATAGCGGCCGCCTTCCTGATCGGACACGTTAAAGCCGGTGATGCCATTTGGTGCCTCTTTCGCTTCCGCCGGACGCATGATCCGATTGAGCCGCGGATCACTAGTCGTCGTCGACAGAAGGATTAAATTCACAGTGACACCGGCGTCACTTAGGGGCTTGACGGGAATCGATTCGACGCCGCCGCGGTGAAACGCATAGACGCGTCCGTCCATGCGATATTTCAAACTATCGGGACGGGCTTCGAGATCGATAAGCGACGTCAAACTCACATTGAGGGCGGCGTGCTTGATGCCCAGCGCCAACGCGTCATCGACCAT
>CAYWOV010000319.1:0-4959 GCA_964459965.1 uncultured Planctomycetaceae bacterium
GTGCTCTGCGCGGTTACATCCGCATCGCCCGACAATTCACCATGTCGGAACCGCAACGGCTCGAAATGTGCCAAAACGCCTTGGCCGCCGCCACGCAGCCGGCCGAACAAAAGCTGGTTCTCGACGTCCTCAAACGCTATCGGAACTTGGAGACGCTCAAACTCGCCGCCAAACTGACTCGCGACTTGCCCAAGCTGAACAACGAAGCCAGCCAGGCCGCGCTCACGATCGGTCGCGAACTCGGCGACGAGAAGCACAGTGCCACGGCCGACGAGGCCCGGCACATTTTGTCTCACGCTCGGCTCCACAAAGTGCAGCTCGAGATCGTCAAAGCCGAATACGGGGCTGCCGCCAAGCAGAAAGACGTGACCAAGATGCTGCAAAAGCAACTGACCGGCGTGCAACTGATTTTGTTGCCGTCGCCCAGCTACGCCGCCAGCTTCGGTGGCGACCCGATTCCCGGCACAGTCAAGAAACTCAAGATTCAATACAAGATCGATGGCAAGAGCGGCGATGAATCGTTCGCGGAGAATTCGCTCGTCATCCTGCCGATTCCAAAGTAACGGCAACGGCTCAGGGCAATTCGCGAAGCCGCAGGTTCTTGAAGTCGATCGGCGATCCCTCGGACTCCAGGCAGAGATATCCCTCTGCCGGATGGCAATCCGAACCGCCGGACACCTCCTCGCCGTTGACCCACAGCCGCACGTCGCCATTAATGCCGCGCACGTAATAGTGGTTCCACTCGTTGATGCCCTTGCTGAGGTTCTTGCGCGGAAAGCTCCGCCGTCCGTCCGGAGACGAGGGTGGAAACGGCTTGATGCTCGACGTGCCGACTGAAAACACGTCGCCATTGGTGGTGAACCAATCGGCCTTCTTGCCCGTTTCTTTTTCGTAGCGGGTCAAGTACCCGTGGTCGAGCACTTGTACCTCGATGCCGCTGGGCAGTCTGGCACGCTCGTTGAGCTTCGAGAGCGATTCGTCGGAAACCCAGACGAAAACCCCGGAGTTGCCCGCGTACTTTAGATGCCGCCACTCGACGACGAGTTCAAAATTCTTGACATGCTTTTGCAACCGGGCGACGCCGATCGGGGTGCCTTTGCAATGAATCATCCCATCCCGTGGCGACCATGTGTCTGCGTCACAGTTGACGTTGACGAAGTCGTCGAGCGTCAGAGCCCGCCAACCGGGACCGTTGCCGTCGATGAAGGCCTTCCGCAATTCGGAAGCTCCGTCGTCGGCAAGTGCCGGGACTGAAAAGATCAACAGGCCCCAAGCCGCCAAGCGGCACGCGTGCTTGCGAGGAGATGTCATCATTTCCGTCAAACTACTCTCACGCGATGGCGGCATCAAGCAGCTGCCAACGAAATTGCCGTTTGGCAGGATTTCGCAATTTGATGGCTGATATAGGTTTAGGAGACGAACCCACCGCGGTTTGCCTCGATTTTCTCTTCTCGCGTGTCACACCATCCGGCTCCACCGGTATTGGACACGTCGCCCGTCAGCACCAACCACAAGGAGAGAAAGCCATGTCCTGTCAGCCGTTCAACTCCGCTCACGAAACCGCTTGTTCCCCGACGGCAGCCCCTGTCCCGGCCGCCAAGTCGCGTCAAAGACGATGGCTTCAAGTGTTGATAGGCGTTGGCGTGATCTTTATCGGCGCCGCGAAACTCCTCAATGGGCTCGTCCTTTTAACTGGTGCCACGAACTACGGCATTCTGATGGAAATCAACCACGGCGACCTGTACTACACGTCCGCCGTGTCGAAGGACGACGCGAAGCGCCTGGGTGACTTCCTGGTGCAGCAAAAGATTTTCGACGGTCGACAGATCAGCATGCAGCTGACCAAGAACGGCCAGACCGTACAGGTCCGCTTCCCCGTGAAGCCCGGGTTCGAGAAGAATGAGGCCTACGTCGACTCGGTCCAAGCCCTAGGCGTTCAAATCTCTCAACAGGTCTTCCAAGGGGCCCCGCTCGAAGTCGACTTGTGCGACGACGCGCTCAAGACGCTTCGAGCGGTCCCGGTGGCTGCGACTGCGAAGTGACGCCTCAATCGCTTCGCTCGCTACCCGGCGATTTCGAGCACGATCTTTCCCCGCGTGTGGCCGGACAGGATGTCGGCCCACGCATCGCGTGCTTGCGATAACGGATACTTTTTGGCAACGATCGTCTTAATCGTTCCGGCCTCCAGCAGTTTGGCAAGCTGTGCCAGGTCCTTCGTCGAGGCTTGCATCCGCATCATCATGGCGTGCACTTTATGTTCAGCCGCGTCTTTCTCCGACGGTGGCTGCGCGGTGGCAATGAGATAGCCGCCCGGTTTGAGCACGCCGAACGAGCGGCGCTGTGTCTCGCCGCCGATCAGATCCAGGACCAAATCGACGTTCTTTGCGACCGATTCGAATCGGGTGGATTTGTAATCGATCGCCTGGTCCGCACCGAGCGAGCGCAGGAAGTCGATGTTGGCCGCCGAGCCGGTGGCCAGCACCTTCGCTCCCTTCCAGTGCGCAAGCTGGACGGCAAAAATGCCGACTCCGCCGGAACCGCCGTGAATCAGCACCGTCTGGCCCCGTTCCAGGTGACCGTGCTGGAATAACCCCTGCCAGGCCGTTTGACCGGCGATCGGCACCGAGGCGGCCTCTGCGTGACTGAGATTGCTCGGTTTGGGACCGATCATGCCGGCAGCCGCCAAAACCAGTTGGGCATAGGCACCCCCGAGCGGGGAATCGCCGTAGACGGCATCGCCCTTCTTGACTCCCGTGACCCCCGCTCCAACGGCCTCGACCACTCCGGAAAAATCCCCGCCCGGAATCCAGGGCAGAGTCAACGGCATGAATTGACGCATGGCGCCCGACGCCAGCTTGTGGTCAATGGGATTGACCGACGCCACGTGCACGCGCACAAGAACCTGGCCGCTGGCGACCTGAGGCTCCGTCGCTTCTTCATAACGCAGTTGCTCGGGACCGCCGTACTCATGGATTCGAATCGCCTTCATGATTGCCTCCGTGTGGAACTTCCCTTCGCATGGACGTTCTCGACTCGCGGAATTGTACGGGTCTCGATCGGCGCGCAGGCGAAAATTCGGGCCAGCGATCGATAAATAATTGGGCAAGCAGTTGCGGGGACGAAACCCTGCCGATCGGCCGTCTTCGAGACGGCTTTCAACAGGAATACCGCACGCAGATCATTCCAGGCGACCCAAGCGACGACCGTGTCGCTCGGCAGAGCAGTCGATCAGGCGTTCGGCGCGGCCTCGTTAGAAAGGGCCGCGCGAACCATGCTCTCCAGCTGCGGTGCGCTCGGGACGGGCACAGCCAGCATCTGGAACGCTTGATACGCCTTGATCGTCGCAGATTTTAGCGAGTTCTGACAAGCGGATTTCTTTTCCGGTCCGTAGTTGACGAACAGGCTATTAAGCGTGAAGCGACGCATGGCATGCGGTGCATCGATCAAATCGGCCAGCGCCTCGGCAATGGTGAGTGCACGATGGAATCCCAAATCGACTCCCGCGCGATCGGCATCGTTTGTCGGATTCAGATGATGCAAAACGGGAAGCAGCAGCGAAGCCGGCATCTCCCAGCGTTTCATGACGGCCGCCGAGATCTCGCCGTGCGTGCAGCCGAGTTCGGCCTGCTCCGCCGCGGCAAGTTTGATGTGTCCCACTGACTTCCAGCGCTTGAGCACGGCCCGATATTCCTTCGGGTAAGTGCAAAGCAACGTCAGGATTCCCACGTCCTGCAAAATGCCGAGCAGAAAGGCCGTTTCCTCTGAGCGATCTTCGAGATCCTTGGCGACCATGGAGGCCGTGCTGGCAATCAACATTCCCCGGCGCGCGTGCCAGCTTTGGAGATCCGTCGGCAGGCCCTTGGCAAGTCCGCCCATTCCCGTCGTGACAGCCGCGTTGAGCACGCTGCCGATTGTCGGTCGCACACCCAAGACACGGATGGCATCCTGAACGTTGCCAACTTCACGCGAAATTCCGTTGCTCGATGCGTTGGCCGCCTTCAACACGACGGCCGTGGCCCGCGCGTCGATCGAAATGGCCTGGCACAGCTCCTCGACGGGAACGCTCTGCGTTTCCATTTCCTGATAGCGAAGAAGCTTGATGGTCAACTGCGACAAAACGGGGAGTTCCCCGACGCGATCGACAATCGATTGTGCCTGAAACGGAATGATGTCCTGCTCGCGCGCCTGTTTGCTGAGCAAACGATGAGCGGCTTTCACGATCTCGTCGTCCGCGGCCGTGGATTCGAGAATCGTCACCCCCCCGGCCGATTTCGCCTCGGCGGCGAGCCGTTGCTTGTCCTCGTCGAGAACGATTGCCGGCAGCCAATTCAATCCGGTCCGCAGTTTTCGGATGACCTCCATGCCGGTGAAAAATCCGCCGATCTGATTCTCCACGATCAGCAGCTTCACACGCTTCGCTTCGACCAATTCGCGAAGTGCATCCGCCCCCGCAATTCCGCAGGCCTCAATGCCCGAGGCAGAAAGCGCGGCGGCCAAGGCGGACGATCGCGACGACTCCTTCCGAAAGACGGCCGCACACTGCGGAACGGTACCTTCCTTGTCCGCATCGCTCTGAGCGACGGCCACGGCTGCGCGAGCACCCGAAGGTGAGGGCGAGCCGGTCAGATTCGCACGCTTTTGCTCAATGACAGGGGAACTCATTTGCAGCCTCCCGGCTTCTCACCGCGCGTTCCACGACATCAACTTTCGTGCCCTTTCTGTTCAACGAAAAGGCCCTTGTCGTGTTTCGGGATCCTTAACGACACTCGACGAAGCACGAAACGCTAGTTCAAGTCAGGCACGGGTCAAGTGGCTAAGGGGCGCATTCCGGTAATTGGTTGGCCGTCAACTTCGGCACAAGCGATAAAGCCGCACTCGACGGCGGTTTATTCTTAGTCCAAATTGGCGTGCAGCTTTGGTCGCCCGAGGCAGCGGTCATCCCGGCTCGGCGGACGGCAT
>CAYWOV010000320.1:0-4959 GCA_964459965.1 uncultured Planctomycetaceae bacterium
TTGGGGCGGCCGCGAGGGTTACTCGAATCTCTACAACACGGACATGAAACGCGAGCTGGATCACCTGGCCAAGTTCATGCACATGGCGGTCGACTTCGCCAAGTCGATCGGATTCAAGGGGCAGTTTTTATTCGAACCCAAGCCAAAGGAGCCCACGAAGCATCAGTACGATTTCGACGCGGCCGCGTGCCTTAACTTCATTCGCCAGTACGGCCTCAAGGAACACGTGAAGCTCAACATCGAGACCAACCACGCGACGCTTGCCGGCCATACGATGATGCACGAACTCATCTACGCCTCGATCCAGGGCGCGCTCGGCAGTATCGACGCCAACACGGGGGACACGCTGCTCGGCTGGGACACGGATCAGTTTCCGACTGATCTCTATCTCACCACGCAGTGCATGCTCGTCATTCTCGCTCAGGGCGGCCTCGCGCCCGGCGGCGTCAATTTCGACGCCAAGGTCCGCCGCGAGAGCTTCGAGCCGGTCGATCTGTTCCACGCGCACATCGGCGGGATGGACGCCTTTGCGCGGGGACTCAAAATCGCGGCCAAAATCCGCGCGGACGGCGTGCTGGCCGATTTCGTCAAGAAGCGCTACCGCAGCTTCGACTCGGGCATCGGTCAGGAGATCGAGCAGGGAAAAGCCACGTTTGCCAGCCTGGAGAAATTTTCGCTCGAGAAAGGCAACGCCGCCGCCAACGAAAGCGGCCGGCAGGAAATGCTCGAGAACATTATCAACGACTATTTGTGATCCGTCTCACGCCGTGCGCCGGTGGCTGCGCTTCGTGGTCACGTACTGATCGACGACGCGTCCCACGTCCGAGATGGCCGTGTGGAATCGTTCGCGTCCCTCGATGCGATGCAGCGAGAGATGGTACGCCTCGTCCGTAACGGCCAGGTACGGGCGCTTCTCCGGTTTTTCCGGACGGCGGAGCTGGCCCCACGAACCGTCACCCAAAAAGACGATTCCGTTCTGGTTCACCCGCCCGTCCAAAAGCGGATGGGTTCGCTTGAAGGTGTGATCGTGGTGCTCGAAGACCGCGTCCACGTTGTATCGCTCGAAGAGCGGGCACCAGTGTTTGCGGTTGCCGGCGCCTGTGCCTTGTTCGCCGTCGGCGTACTTGAACGGTCGGAACGACGGATACGCGGGCACGTGATTGAAGGCAAACACGGTCGGGAACTCTTCCCGTTCTTTCAGCGTCTTGGCGAGCCAATCGGTCTGAGCCCCCTCGATCGGCGACGTGTGGTTCGTATCGAGAAAAATCAGCGACAGGTAGTCGCCGAAATCGAGGTTGGCGTAGCCGGTCTCGGGAAAAAGCCCGTCGAAGAACGAGTAGAAGAACGGCGCCTCTTTCCGCGTCTTGCCGTAGCCCCCAACCACCTCGTGATTGCCGAGACAGCCCAAGAGCGGGATCAACCGCTTGTGATCGTCCCGCAAATCGCGCGAGTAGTTCTTCAGAAACTGGTAGAAGATAGCGGGCGACTTCCCGTTCTCGTAGGCGATATCGCCGGCTAAGACGACGAACATCGGCGACTGGGCGGCCGCCACGTGGTTGGTCTGCACGGCATGCTTGCCGATTCCCGAGTCGCCGCCCGAGACAAAATGGATCGTGTCGTTCGCTTTGGCCGGCATGGTGCGAAACGATTGCTCGGCCGAGTCGTGCCCGACTCGAAAGCGGTAATCCGTGCCGGGCTCGAGCCCCGTCAACTCCGTGCGGAAAATCGTGCGATCGGTCAACGGGAAGGGGCGCGATGTCCAAGGCTGACTTTGCCAAAGCTCCGTCCCCGCTTTCGAGAACCAAATGGGCCGCTTGGCGGCGTCTTTGGCGTCGCCGACCCATTGGACGGTCATGGTCGTCGTCGGGTCGCGCTGCCACGTGAGAAAGAGTGCCGAGGGCTCGAATGTCGGCTTTGGGGCGAAGCTCGGAGCCGCCAGCACGCTGTCCGCGAACAAGGAGTGCGCGTAGGCCCCTCCAACCAAAATCGAAGAGGTCTGCAGGAATCCGCGGCGAGACATGTTCAACATGGCGGGCGCTCCATTCGATTGATCGGTTCGCGAGGCGGGCGGCGGCTTACCCTTCTCTAACAGGCTGATGATCTTCCTTCAACCCGCGCGGCGTCGCGCATACCGGCGGGACATCGCGAGATGATCCAGCGATCGCAGGCGGAACGATTCAGCCGGGCTTAGCACTTGATGGAATGTCTAAGGTCACACTCTGCGTGCCCGCCGCAACAGATTGACGCAGCGGAGTTTTGTCCGCACGTGAATAGACGTCGGGAACTCGGCTGGCCGGTGGGGCGGCGCCTTCGGCGGGTTCATCATCCCGGCTGCGGCCGCCGGGCGCGACGGCCGCGTCGACCAGTGTCACACGGTGTTCGCCGACGACCGCACCGAACCGCGCGTTGCTGCAGCGCAGTTTGAAGCGGCCCTCCGCATCCGTGATCCCCATGGACTGAGGCTGATTCGGGTCTTCGGGAATGAAGACGACGAGAACCTGGCCGAGCGGCTGACCGTCGAGCCGCACAGTGCCGTCAACCTCGCCCAACCGCACGGATCGTCCGCAGCCGCAGAGTAGAGACGATGCAAGAACCGCCAGAACGCATCCGCGCAGCCAGCATCCGCTCGACGCAATGCGCCGTGAGCGGAAATCGCCGGGTCTTTGTGGCGGCCGATTGGGCACGTTGCTTACCTCCGCGGGGACGAAGACCCACCGAATGATTCGCGCGATCGGCGAGGTCCTCGTCGCCGGCCAGGTCGAGTCGATGCCCGAATAGTTCAAAATTGAGAGTCGGCAACGACTTCGTGTCCGGCGCGCGTGCTGAGAGACAGGAGCACCGTTTGTGAGATGTACTCGCTGACGGATCGAGCGGAGCCGTCCACCATCGCAAACTGGGCGCAACCCGGATGCTGACTGCCCCAGGCGCAGACGCGCAACGAGTCGAGCGTATTCGTGAAGGTCGCGTTGGTCATTGCTTCGGCGAGCGCCTGTGTGTACGTGATGGGGCACATGTAGTTGATCGGCGAGAACGAGCTTTGGGTCAGGTCCCCCCCTCCGTAATTGCCGCCGGTTGACGCCCACCAGCCCCAACCATTCATCGGGTCGATGCTCCAGCCGGGGGCGTAGAAGGTGTCGTAGTTATTGTCGACGTGATTCCGCTCACCGAAGAAGAGCGTCGTCGACGTGCCATCGACAACATTCTCAATCGCGACTTGGGGATTCTGCGGCTGTGCCGGGCCGGTTCGAAAGAACATGCCGTCGGCAGTCTCCTGGCAAGGCGGATACGATCGAGTTCCGCCATTTCCCCCATAGCTGGTGATGCCGTAATACTTGTACGGCGCGGCCGTTCCGGACGCATAGGGGTTTTGAGGAATGATATCGGACGGGCAATTGTAGAGCGGAATCACATTGCCCGTGAGGGACGTACAGGCGCATCCGATTGTGTTGCAGCAGGGGTTCCCGTTGAAATCCCATTTTTGATAGATCGTATTGGCTTCCACATACGGGAGCAGGTAGACGAAGAGGGAGTATCCTCGAAATTTCGGCTTGGTCGGAAAGTTCAGCACCATTTGACCGGCGGGAAAGACCCGCGCCACATCATTGTAGTTGTGGGCGGCCAGGGCGAGCTGCTTGATGTTGTTTCGGCACTGGGTCCGCCGGGCCGCCTCGCGTGCTGCCTGCACGGCGGGCAGCAAAAGCGAAATAAGAATGGCGATGATCGCGATCACGACGAGCAACTCGATGAGCGTGAAGCCGAAGCGTTGGCGGAATGAGCCAAGCGGATTAGTGCAATTCGTCGATTTCCTCCGCGCGGCGCACTGAAACGCAGTCCCCGGACGAGTTGACTCCTGGCTGGTCATCGCGGCCCCTTTCAAGCAAAGCGCATCTTCGAGCGAACTGGTCATGACAGAACCGTATCACTATAGTGACATGATGCTGTCAGATCCAGCACCGTCGCCGACCCGCCTCAAGGAGTTCCGCAGCCAACGCGGTTGGACTCAAGCGGAACTCGCGCGACGCGCCGGCATCTCCCGCGCCGCTGTCAGTGCGATCGAAATTAATCGGCTGATTCCCTCGGTCGCCGCCGCGCTTAAGTTGGCGTCCTGCTTGCAGTGCACGGTTGAGCAACTTTTCGGAGCCGCTCGAACGGTGACGCAGACGGAGTGGGCTTGGCCGCCGAGTACGCCACAGAGCCGGTATTGGCAGGCAGAGGTGGCGGGTCGCGTCCTGCTTTTTCCTTGTGAAGAGACGGCAGCCGGCGAAGTGACGCACGACGGCGTTGCGTCGCGGGACAAGATCGCTTTCCGCGACGGCCGATCGCTCTCCGATGACAGCCCGACTCAGACGCTCGTCGTCGCGGGTTGCGATCCGGCCGCCGGGCTCCTGGCATCAGAATATGCGCGGCAGACCGGCCTGCGGATGATTGTGCTCCGTCGTTCCAGCGGCCGGGCACTCCAGCTGCTCAAGCAGCGGCGAGTACATGTGGCGGGTGTGCACCTGTCGGCGGCCGGCGGACGACATGGCAATGCCGACGTCGTCGACCGGGAGCTGGGCATTCCGGCTGTTCTTTTACGGTTAGCCCAGTGGGAAGAGGGCGTCGCGTTTGTGACCGACGTTAAGGCGGCATCCATCCGCACGCTCCTGCAAAGACGGCTGCGCTGGATCGGCCGCGAGCCCGGCTCGGGCGCGCGGCAATGCCTGGACCAGCTGCTCCCCGCTCGCAAGCAACCGGTGCGAATGGCCTCGGATCACCGCGCGGTCGCAACCGCGCTCTCAAATGGTTGGGCCGACGCGGGCGTGTGCGTGCGACTGGTCAGCGAGGAAGCCGGCCTGCGTTTCCTCTCGGTGCGGATCGAGAATTACGACCTGAGTTTTTTGAAATCGGTCGAGAGCGATCCTCGGATCGAGGCTTTGACTCGAGTCGTGCGCTCGTCGGCCTATCGTCGGCTGATCAGCG
>CAYWOV010000321.1:0-2017 GCA_964459965.1 uncultured Planctomycetaceae bacterium
CAGAGCGTAACGAGATCCGGGGGCGTTTCTCAGCAACTCATACGTTTTCTGCGAACGGCGAAAATCGACCGATTTTCGGCACCTCGCGGCCGTTTCTGCCTCCGACAGCCTGACTCGGCTGCGACGGCGCCGGTCGATTCATGCTGGAAAAAGATCGCCGCTTCGTCGGCGGGACGTTGAAGCTACGACTTCGAGTTGGTGACTGGAAACTCCGACAAAGCACAAGTGAAGTGCATTGCACGATGCCAAAGGGAGGATCGTCGGGAGGGTTTTGGGTTCCAACTGAGCGGCCTAAAACTCAAATGATTGCACAAGAACCAGACAGCGTCCACGAAAAATCGCTACTCGCTCATGTTGCCTGGGACCCGTTAGCGGAGTTCACAGCCTGAGGATCCCACGGCGGACGGCGACCATTACCGCCTCAGTGCGATCCCGAACGCCCAGCTTTTCGTGGATGCTGTTGAGGTGCGTTTTTACGGTTCCCTCCGCGATGAATAGGGTTGAGGCGATTTCCTTGTTCGTCATCCCGGCAGCCACCAGGCGTAGGACCTCGATTTCTCGTTCGGTTACGGGAGGGCCGGACATGGCACGGTCGGCCAGCCGCTGGGCAATGGTTGGCTGGATGTGCCGGCCGCCCATTGCGACCGTGCGGATCGCACCGATCAGTTCCTGTGTTTCGGCGTCCTTGAGGAGATAAGCGGAGGCGCCGACTTGCAGGGCTCGGTAGACGTCTTCGTCGCCATCGTAGGTCGTTAGCACAAGGACCCGAGCTTCGGGGTCGGCGACGCGGATGGCCTCGATGGCTTCGACGCCGCCCATCCGCGGCATGCGGAGATCCATGAGAGTCACGTCGGGTCGCAGCTCTTTGTAGAGCCGCACGGCTTCGGCACCGTCCGGGGCGCAGCCGGCGACTTCCATGTCCGGCTGGTAACTTACGAGCGCTGCCAGACCGTCGCGGACAATGGCCTGGTCTTCGGCAATCAGGACTCGCAGCCGTTGGTCGGACATGGTTGGCTTTATTTCGCGGGTATCACGAGAAAAACTCGGGTCGGCCCGCCGACTGGGCTATGGATTTCCAATTGCCCGTCGGCACTCGCGGCCCGCTCGTGCATGCCGAGGAGTCCGAGGCCGCCGTGGCGCACCGCGTGTCCGCCCATCATAATGCCTCCCTTGCCGTCGTCCTCTACCTCCAGACACAGATTGTCCGGGCCTTGCTGCCAGGCGGAGGGTGATTCGACGGCAGCCGGAATGGCGGACGGCGTTCGTCAGGGCCTCTTGTCCAATGCGGATCACCTCCCACTCGACTTCGGGGTGGAGCGTGGCGGATTCGCCCTTTTTTTCGATGGCGAAATTGATGCCCGTGCCGGCCGTCAACGTTTTTCCGCTGCGTTCGAGAACGTGATCCAGGCTTTCCCCTTCGAGTGCGACCGGTCGAAGAGCCCAGACCGACCGGCGTGCCTCGTGCAAGCTGGTTCGGGCCAGTTCCCGCGCGGTTGAGATATGTTCGCACGCTCGTGCGGGGTCGGCCTGGAGCATGTCGCCGGCCGCGTTAAGCTGGACGACGACGCCTGTGAATCCCTGGGCTAATGTGTCGTGAATATCACGGGCGATGCGGTTGCGTTCCTCCACCAACAGGGCGTGCCGGTGCAAATATTGTTCGAGATGTGTGGCGAAAAGCTGTACCAGCCAACCGATTGCGGCCAGCTCGGCCCACCAAAAAAGAATCGGACGGAACAGGCCCGCGGTCCACACGAAGTGGTTATGGGCCCAACCCAGATAGACGATCAGCACGCCGCAAATGATCGTCCAGGTCAGGAGGAAGTAGCCGCCAATCAGCAGTCCACACACGAGAATACTCGGTAGGAGGAGAGCGACCGCGGGCGAGGAGATGCCGTAGTACGAAATGACCGAGCTGGCGAAATGGCTGTAAATCACCAGTGGCAGCACAAGCGCCGTCGAGGTGTGCCCCTGGCGGGCCAGCCAGACGCACACGACGACGGCCAGCAGCAGCTCCAAC
>CAYWOV010000321.1:2117-4957 GCA_964459965.1 uncultured Planctomycetaceae bacterium
CGACCTCCTCATGACGGGGCTTTCCTGCGAAATCCAAGCGATGGAAGACTGCGGCGACGGTCTCTTCATCGACGTCGGCGGGGGCTGCTTGCTGCCGCAAGCAAACGCGTTGACCCGCTGGGTCGTCGATGGCCATGACAGTCAGATCCGGGTAGACGGCGTCGGTCTTGGCAAAGTGGAATCCGGCGGGCTTCTTGATTTCGAGACAGAGCCACGGATTGCGGTAAATATTACCCTCGATCGTAAACGCCGGAGATCCGTCGGGAACGCTCGCTTGCATGCCGGGCAGCTCGAATTCTGTGATCGAAACCTCGACGTTACCATAAAAACGGGACAAAGCGCTCGTGAGCGGGCCGGCGCCGTCGGCCAGTGAAGTCCGCACGCAGGCAATCCGGGCGGCATCGGCTGTGTCGGGCGATGGCAACGCGCCATCGAGCGGCACCCACCGTTTCCCTGTCCAGACTTCGACCCAAGCATGACCGCCCCAAATGCCCGCAACATAGGCGTAACCCATTACGACCTGGGAGGGGATCCCCGCCGCTCGGGCGAGGGAAGCCAGTGCGATCGAATAGGCCGCACACGTTCCTTTGCGTTGACGGATGGCCTCCGACGCCGGTGCCAGCGCGATTCCCAGATCCATCTGCATATTGCTTGTGATCCAGTCTCGCAGGCGGCAGGCGGCGCGAAAGGCATCTTTCTCTTTGCCGACAACTTGACGAGCAATCCGTTGGACCTCCGCGTCATCCGATTGCAGCAGCGCATTGGGCTCGAGGAATTCGCGCAGGCTCGGTGTCGGCTGAACCGGGCGATTGATCGTGCCCTCGGCTTTGACTTGCCTCACTTCCAACATTAAGTCTTTGCCGCCCGGTCGCAGAACCGTCTGGCCGGCCGCGGAAAAATTCGGCCAACCCAAGTTCGCGTCTTTCTGCCGCAGCCGCACAACCAGTCGGGACAGCGACCGCGGGGCGGGCAGTCGAACATTTGCGTGCAGGAGTGTCTGGGCGAACATTTCGTCTGACAGAACCCGGCTGCCCGCCTTGAGTGCGGTCGCCCGATCGGTGACGACGACCTCCGTCTCACCGAACGGACTCGACTGCGTCTGCCGCAGCATGCGTCCGCCGGCATCCAGCCAGGTGTTCCGGACACCGGGAAACCCGTCCATCCGCTCTTCGACGCGGCTGCAAATCGTCTTCGTTCCCAACGCGGAAAGAGGCGTGTTGGATTCCACGAGCTTTCGAGAGATATCGCCCACCCGCTCCAGCTGGGGAATGAGCGTCTGCGCGGCGACGACGTCGCCGACCGTCTTGAGCCCGCGTGCACTCTCTTGCCGAGTCCTCCAAGGTCCCACCAACTGCCCGGAAAAGGAGACTTGCCGTCGATATTCTTTGCCGCCAGTCGACACGCGAAGCAGCACTTTGTCGTTTTCGACGCTCGCGTCGAGCGTTGTCGTTTGCCGCGAACTGGACATTTCCGAGTGGGCACTGCGAAGGTATCCGTCGCTGCCTTCCGTGAAAATGTCCGTCCCCTTGATTTCCACTTTGCTGCCGAGCCGGTTAAAGATGATCAGCGTCTCGACTGTGGTGATGACCTCATGCGCGTTCGGGTGCACCGTCTCGTGAATGCGCCCGATATCTTTGCCGGCGATGCGGTAGACGTACCAAGTCTCTTGCGGGCTATCAGCCGAATGTGCCTGAACCGATGATGCCTTTGCCGCAAGACCCACGACAACCGCGAGGATCGCCAGGCGACGACGATAGGCAGATTCTACAACCATAGCATTCCGCAAAAAAAATCTTTGACTCACGACTTTGTCCCTCCTTCAATTTGGGGTCATAGCGGCCGGTGATGGAGGAGTTGTAACCGGCCCGGCGCTCGATCCGCATCGGCAGACGGATGGGAAATTGGGCACGCCGTTGGGCCAATTTCCGCGTCGGCGGAAGGACCGATCGCGAGCTCCATCGATCGGCGGAGTCTGCGTTGATCCGTTCTGCCGATTAGCGAGGCGACTTCGGCTGCTTAGGAGTGTTCCGGCAGCCTACGAGTATCCAACTTCTTTTGCCACGCTTAGCCCAGAAGCGCCAGTGCCGCTTGCATCATGGCGAATTGTCGCCGTCGCGCCGGTCGATTGTTTCGGCGCGGACCTGACCAGAGTTCTTCACAATGGACGACACAGATGACACCGATCAGGGACAGCATTTGCCCTCTGATGCGTGTGTGATCGGTGAAATCAGGGTTTATCGTTTGTCTCTGACTCGTGCGTCAATTCTTCGTGACCGGCTCGCCCTTTGACTCAGACGGCTTTTTTGCCGCTGGGTCCTTTTCGGGCGCACGGCGCTTGTCACGGTCGCGGCGGCGGAAGCCTTCGAAGGGTCTCCGCCTTGGATCGTCATGACTGCCTTGCAAATGTTGGGGTCAATGATCTGCGAGACGGAGCGGACATACATGTCGGCAAAGCCGACAAAACACCCGCCTCGATACGGACCTCCATCCGGGCCAATGATGTACGGTCTTTCCGTCAAAGGCAGAATAGTCGCACAGACAATTTGTCGCCGGACAGCCGACCGTCTGAAACCGTTCAGAAGGGAAGAATTCTAAAGAAAGAGACTTCTCAAGCCCCGGCTCGAAGGGAGGGGCCCGAAGGCTCGTTGGCGTGCTCCCGGCGTCAGCCGAGCAAGCGATCCAACTCCTTGGCGACCACTGCGTAACATTCGCAGGAGGCGGCTTCGAGCGCCTTCCGTTCGAGGACGGTGATGTTGCCTCGGTGGTAGGTAATCAGCCCGGCCTTCTGGAGGGTGCCGGCCACGGCGGTTACGGTGGGGCGGCGCACGCCGAGCATCTGG
>CAYWOV010000322.1:0-4945 GCA_964459965.1 uncultured Planctomycetaceae bacterium
GCGGTCAGGCCGGCAACCCCATTTAGGTCTCGTGCTCGCTGAGCGTGATGAACTCGGTCCGTCTCTCCTAGGGCCGCTCGACCCCTGCGCGCCGACAGCGTAAAGTGGCGGTCACTCTCTCGAAGACGACACTTGGAGGATCCCGCATGCGCCTGCCTCGCGCCCTTTCCTTATACGCTGTTTGCGCCCTCGTGCCGACCCTTGCTTCGGCCGCCGAGATTTCACTCGACGGGCAAGTCTTCACGCTGCCGGACGGCTTCGAGATCGAGGTTGTCGCGAAATCGCCGCTGGTCAACCGCCCGGTCACCGGTGCGTTTGACGAAGAGGGGCGGCTGTACGTTTCCGATTCGTCCGGTTCGAACGACGACGTCGAGAAGCAGCTCGAACAGCGCCCGCATCGGATTCTGAGGCTGGAAGATACCGACGGCGACGGCCGATTCGACCGTCACACGGTCTTCGCCGACAAGATGATGTTCCCCGAAGGGACGATGTGGCAGGATGGCTCGCTGTACGTTTCGGCCCCTCCCAGCATTTGGAAGTTGACCGACACGGATCATGACGGAGTGGCGGACCGCCGTGAGGAATGGCTCAAACGGACACTAACCCATTGTGCAAATGACTTGCATGGCCCGTACGCGGGACCGGACGGTTGGATTTACTGGTGCAAAGGTGCTTTCGCCGACCAGACCTATCGACTGCCAGGCAAGAAACTGACGCGCTCGAGCGCCGCTCATATCTTTCGCGCCCGGCCTGACGGATCGGGCCTAGAGCCTGTCATGACGGGAGGCATGGACAATCCCGTCGATGTTGTCTTCACCCCCGGTGGAGAACGGATCTTCTCCACAACATTCCTCCAGCATCCGGCAGACGGGAAACGCGACGGCCTGATCCACGCAATTTACGGCGGAGTTTACGGAAAACCGCACGGAGTCATCGCGGGGCACAAATTAACGGGCGAGTTGATGCCTCCGTTGGTGCATCTCGGGCCGGCGGCGGCGTGCGGCCTGACGCGATACGAATCGTCCGTCTTTGGTCCCGAGTTCAAGGACAATCTGTTCACGTGCTGCTTCAACATGCGCAAAGTGACGCGGCACGTGCTGACTCCACATGGAGCCAGCTTCAACGCGGCGACTAGTGATTTTCTCGTCTCCAACAGCCTCGATTTTCACCCGACCGACGTCATCGAGGACGCCGACGGCAGCCTGATCGTGGTCAATACGGGGGGGTGGTACAAACTCTGCTGCCCCACCTCTCAACTCTGGAAGCCCGATATTCTAGGGGCGATCTACCGCATCCGCCGCAAGGGAACTCCGAAGATCGCTGATCCACGCGGAGGAATGCACGCCTGGTACGGAACCTCCGACAAACGGCTTTGCGATCTGCTCGGCGACCCGCGGCCTGCCGTTCGGACCCGGGCAATTCGAGAGCTCTCGGTCCGGGGCAAACAAGCGATTCCCGCGCTGCAGGAGACTTTGAAAGAAGGGTCAGAAGAGGCTCGTCAGAATGCGGTTTGGACTTTGACGCGGATCGACCTGCCGGAGGCCCGTCACGCGGTTCGAACGGCTCTGGCAGATAGTGATGAGACAGTCCGGCAAGTCGCGATTCATTCGATCAGTGTCAGGCGAGACGCGGGTGCGATGGGAACGTTAGTCGCTTTGGTGCGATCCGGCTCTCCTCAGAATCAGCGCGCGGCGGCCGAGGCGTTGGGTCGCATTGGCGACAGCCGGGCAGTCACCGCGTTGCTGGACGCCTCCGGGAGGCTCGATTCGAATCCCGCCGAGCACGATCGCATCCTGGAACATTCTTTGACGTATGCGCTCATTGAAATTGACGATCCGGCCAAGACGCGAGCCGGCCTGCAAAGCGATCGGCCCTGGACACGGCGTGCGGCGCTCATCGCCCTCGACCAGATGGACGGCGGCGGCCTCGAACCGACGAAAGTCGCCGCTCTCTTGACCGGTCCGGACCCGGTTCTGAAAGAAGCCGCTTCCTGGATCCTGGGCCACCATGCCGAGTGGGGAACCGCGTTGGCTGGATCGCTTCGCCAGCGATTGTACGCGCCGCCCGGCTCAGCGGCCGACCAAGCGGAGTTGGAGCGTCACCTCACGCAATTCGCCAAGAGTCCGTCCGTGCAGGACTTGCTCGCGGCCGCACTGGTTGATCGAAATCTCTCGACGGCGACGCATCGGATCGCGCTCACCGCCATGCGCGGTGCGAGCCTCAAAACGACACCCGACAACTGGGTTGCTATTTTGATCCGGACGCTGGCCGATCCGAAATCCGAGCTTGTTGGCGACGCGGTGGCGGCCTTCCGGGCGCGGCCCGTTCCCAAAGATCAAATCGCTCCGGTCACTGAGTCGCTTTTGAGCATTGCCCGGAACGTGAAACTGCCCGAGGCCGTGCGGCTCGATGCACTCGCCGCCGTCCCCAACGGACTGTCCCACGTCAATTCGGATACGTTCACGTTTCTCCTGTCGCATCTGGACGCTGAGTTGCCCGTAACGATACGGGCCGCTGCCGCCGAGGTTTTATCCCAAGCCCGGCTCACATCGGACCAGCTTGCCAAGCTGACCGAATCCTTCAGATCGATCGGGCCGCTCGAAGCAGATCGCTTGTTGGCTGCTTTTGAAGCCTGCAGGGACGAGGCGGTGGGCCAAAAGCTGATTGCGTCGCTCAAAACGTCGCCGACCCTAACCAGCCTGCGCGTCAATGCCATCAAGCAACGGATCGCAAAACAACCGGTCGCCGTCCAGCAGAAAGCAGAGGAACTCTACGCGTTGATCAACGTCGACCTGGCGAAAGAGCGACAACGGATTGAGGAAGTTTTGCCGCTGGTCAGCCACGGCGACGTGCGGCGTGGCCAGCTCGTTTTTGCCCGCGCGAAAGCGTCGTGCACATCGTGTCACCAATTCGGTTACGTGGGCGGTCATATCGGCCCCGATCTCACACACGTCGGGGGCATCCGTTCCGAGCGAGACCTGCTCGAAGCGATTATGTTTCCCAGCGCCAGCATCGTCCGCAGCTTCGAACCGATGCAGGTCGTCACAAAGAGCGGAAAAGTCTACAACGGCCTGATTCACAAAGACGCGCCCGACGAAGTCGTGCTGATCGCCAGCGCCACGGAAACGATTCATGTGTCGCGCGACGAGATCGAGGAAATGCGCCCCAGCCGGACGTCAATCATGCCGGCCGGTCTCGACAAGCAACTCACTCCGCAGGAGCTGGCCGATCTCGTGGCGTTCCTGCGGAACGCGAAATAAACGCGTCAGAAAGTCGGCGACCTTCTATTCAGCGAGAATCTCGGTCAGCACGCGGCCCTCGGCCGAAGGTAACGGCACCCGCAACAGTCGGGCGATTGTCGGCGCCACGTCGATGCTCTCGATCGTCTTCAATCGTATGCCCGGCTTGATGCCCGCTCCAGCTGCGATGAACGTCGCGTGCATAAATGCGGCTTCGGGCCGGTGGCCGTGCGTCCCCTTATGGCCACCAGCATCGGCAACAGGTTCCCCGGAAACGGCGTCGCCAAAACAGTTGCCGGGCCGCGTGGTCAGAATCAATTGCGGCATTTCCGAGTTCTCTTTCGGATCGGGAAGCCCGAGTTTGGTGAATTCGGCCGGCCCCAAAATGCTCTCGACGCCCGGCAGCGTCTTTAGCGCGCGAGTGATCTCCGGCGATCGCGACACGGCCTTCTCGTCGAACAGATATAAGAATGCCGATCCGCCCGTCGGCACAGCCCAGGCGTGACGGGTGCTCACGTTGTCATGAGGGTCCGTGTCAATCAGGCCGAGTCTTTTAAGGACGACGTTTGGTTGAATGAGTTTGTCATATTCCGCGAAGCCATGGTCTGAAACGACAAACAGGGCCGAGTTTCCCGCAAACGCCGGATTTTGGAGCGTGCTCCAAATCTGCTTGACGCAGCGGTCCTCAAAGGCGACGGCCTGATAAGCGGCGAAGGTGCGCGGACCAAACAGGTGCTGCACGCCATCCGTCGAGACGAGGTGCACGAGCACGAGGTTGGCTTGCTTCGTCTCGAGCAGAAAGCATGCGACTTGCGCGTAAAGTCGATCGCGGCGCAAGGCGTATTGCTTTTGCCAGCCCCAAGTCCCGAGCTGCGAGATGTCGATGCCAGCTTGTTTCAGATCGTCGGCGAGACCAGGCGTGGTGTATTGAAGGTGAGGTTCGGGGCGGCTCGAGTCGGGAATCATCCAGTCGAGCGAGCGAGCTCCATTGGTGCACGGCCAGATGACGGCCGCCGTCTTCAGCCCCGCGGCATGGGCGGCGTCGTAAAGCGTCGGCACATGGATCGCCTGATCCTTCGTCAATTGCGGATCGCCAATGTAAACCACCGGCAGACGCGACCGCCGATCGTACACGGTATTGGCCAGTACGCCGTGCGAGCGGGGACGAGTTCCCGTGATCAGCGAAGTGTGCGCGGGCCACGTGACGCTCGGAAACGTTGTGATCATCCCAGCCGCCGACGCGCCTTGTCGCCGCAACTCTCGCAGCGTCGGCAGGTCGGCCTTGGGGTCGGCCAAGTAGCTGGCCGCCAGTCCGTCAATGCTGACGACGACCACATGCCGAACGTCAGCTCCCATCACCGCGCCGCCGATGGCGAGGGTGAAAACGAGCATTGCGGCAGTTTGCAGAGCTTTGGAGGTCATGGCAGGCGAGTGGGCTTCGTCAATTCTCGCATCAAGCGAACAAAATGTCGACGATTTGGCCCTGGAAGGGCACGTGCTGCGAATGGTTTCGGGTGGTTCGGGTTGTGTTAAACGGTCAGGCAAACTATAAAAAGGCACGCGCCCGCCTCAAGCGGCTGGCACGCTTTAAGTTGGTTATTCCCATGCGCTTTTCGTTGGTCGATCGAATCATCGAACTGGCGCCCGGGGTGTCGGTCACGGCGATAAAAAATGTGTCGCTGGCAGAGGAATATCTCGCCGACCAT
>CAYWOV010000323.1:0-4938 GCA_964459965.1 uncultured Planctomycetaceae bacterium
TGAGGCCCAAATCGAATTGTTTCGAGGGAGCTCATTTCCGCAACTGGCGCTGCGTGATCGGATGCTTGCCGGTCATTTTGATGAGCTGGTTTTAGCACAAGTGGACGAGTCGCCGACTCGCGCGGGCTCGACGGCAGAACTCGAGCGGCCCATCGGGGCTCGCAAGCTTCTCCAACGCTGGATCGCCAATGAGAGTTTCAAGCCGCGTTGAACGACGCAAGCCAGCCTTCCAGACAACGACCGAACACCGCTTATCGAGAGGTAAACCCAATGCGGACAATTCTTCTGCGGCGCGTCAGGGTAATCGTCACTCTCTTTGGTGCCCACGCGATATGCGCCGGCCCATTGCCTGCCGGGCAAATTACGCCTTCGGACGAAATGCCGACAGTCTCGCTCACCCTTTCGCCGTCGGCAGAGCCGGTCCCCGCACTCAAATATCATCTGGTGCCGCCGCCGGGCGAGCGCACCAAGGGAAACGCGGCCCTGGGGTACTATCGCGCCGTCGTGCAGTATCAGCCAACCGCCCGAGGAACGTGGTTCGCCAAATTCGCCAATGAAAAACTCGATGCGTGGTTGGCGATGCCGCTCGATAAGCTTCCTCAGAATGAAGTTGCCAACGCGCTGCGAAATTTTGATTCGGTCTTAAAGGAACTTGATCGCGCGGCGCTCCGCGACCACTGCTCGTGGGAACTGCCCGTCGAATCCGACGGCATGGAAACGCTGTTGGCAGAATTTCAGGATCTGCGGCAGCCGGCCCGATTGGTCACGCTCCGCGCAAGGCTGCAGATGGCACGCGGCGATCTCGATGGGTCGTTGCAGAGCCTGCGTAGCGCCTGTCAATTGAGCCGCAACCTCGGGCAGGGGCCGTTCATCATCACCTCGTTGATCGGCACTTCCGTTGCGCAGACAAACCGCGAGCAATTGGAGACGTTCGTGCAGCAGCCGGCAGCTCCCAATCTCTATTGGGCGCTGACGGAATTGCCCGTCCCATTGGTTGGTTTTCGTCTGGCGATCGAGAGTGAAGCCCGTCTACCGGAGTACTCGTTTCCTGAGATCGTTCAATTCCAGTCGCGGCCTCTATCGCGGGATGAGGCGCGTCGGCTCTCGGATCGGCTGCTCAAACGCTGGCAGGGTATTAACGATGCCGGCAACACGATTGAAGAGGCCCGTGCGAGGTTTGCCCTCTCTGCGGTTGCCGGCTACAGCGCCGACAAACAAACGCTTATTGCTGCTGGGCGACCGAAAGACGAAGTCGAAAAGATGCCCGTCGAACAGGTCGTGTGGCTTGCTTCCTATTACCGCTGGCAAGTTTGGTCGCAGGATCTGGTGAAATGGTCCTTCCTTCCCTTGCCGCAACAAAGGGCCGGCATCGATCGGACCGAGCGAAGGCTCTCACGTTTCGCGGGTGAGCGACGGGATGCGCCCTTTGAATTCATCAACCTGCTTCCCGCGATCGGTGCGGGGATTGACTCTCTGGGCCGCTTGGACCGTGGGATCGCCCTCTTGCGAATTGTCGAGGCCTTGCGGCTCTATGCCCATCTCCACAGCGGAGCACTCCCCACATCGCTGGACAAAATCGACGTCGTGCCTGTTCCGGCCGATCCCATTACCGGAAACCCGTTCAATTATCAGCTAAACGGCGACACCGCTGTTTTGGAAACGGCTCCGGCTTTCAACAGCAAATGGATGGGCCGGCGTTACCTGATTCGCATGCGGAAGTGATCTCGCCGATTGATGACAATTGTTTGCGCAAACCTCTTTGGCCACTCGCTCGATTGGAAACATTCATGAGACGTCGAACGGTCCTTGTCGTTTTGATGCTGGTCGCGTCAGCATCGTTCGCTCCCGCGAATTTTGCCCGCGCACAAACTGGCGATGAATCAGCCCGAATCGTCGCTCGCTGCATCGACGACTCGGCCGTGGCCGTGGCACATGTCGATCTGGGACGGATCGAAATAGGCGCGGCTGCCCGGCAGCTTGCCGAAATCGCTCAGGGCGGTGCCGCTGGCGTCGACTTGGCAGCGCTCAATTCGCTGGCTGACTCCGCACAGAAACTGAAGGCGGCCGGCGTCGAAAATGTCTATGCCGTCTTTACGCCCACGCGGCTCGGAGATCGAAATCCCTATTATGTGGCGCTCGTCGAGCCGGGGCGGGACGTTGCGGCTGCCTCCCAACTTATCAAATCACAAACGGCCAATCCGACGCGCCTCTTTGTGGCCGCGATGAACGAAGACTCGTTCCCGTCGGTGGCGACGTTCGGCAATGCGGTCGTGGCCGCGGATCGCGGTCTGATCGCGCGTTTACAGCAGAGCGCACCGGCACCACGTCCTGAGTTTCAAGCGGCAATGAGCGCGGCTGCGGCTGCGCCGGTCGCCTTGCTTCTGGTTCCGTCGGCCGACCAGCGGAAGGCGGTCGAGGAGACGCTTCCAGAGCTTCCGCAGGCGCTTGGCGGCGGGCCAGTTACAATCTTCACTCGCGGATTGATCTGGGCGGCGATTGCTTACACGCCCGAGCGTGGCACGTGGGAATTGGTGATTCAATCCGAGAACTCGGCGGCCGCGGAGGCGCTTCGGAACGCACTGCAGGACCTCCCTGGCAAGTTTTCGGGAATCTCCTGGTTGAAAAAAGCCTTTCCCGCAGGCCGACTTCCCGACGCGCTCGTTCCCAGCGTCAACAAGGAGGTGCTCAAACTGACGGTGGGGCGATCGGATCCAGGCGCAGCGGCTCTCGAAACGGCCGTTGCCGGGGCCAGCAAACAAATCAGCTCAACTCTTTGGGAAACGAGTCGCCGCGATCATCTGAAATTCATCGCGCTTGCCATGCACAATTATCACGACGTCCATCACCGATTCCCGGCACAGGCCAATTACGACAAGAATGGCCGCTTACTTTTGAGTTGGCGGGTGCACATCCTTCCGTTCCTCGAGGAAAACAAGCTCTACAAGGAATTTCATCTCGACGAACCGTGGGATAGCGAGCACAACAAGAAATTGATCGATCGGATCCCGTCGATTTACCGCTCGCCCAAACTATCGTATTCGGATCGCGGCAAGACAACCTTCGTAGGCGGGGCAGGAAAGCACGCATTCTTCCAGGGGACCGAAGGGATCAGCATCCGGCAGATCACCGATGGCACTTCGAACACCATCATGGTTCTTGAATCCCTGCCGAACGAGTCCGTCGTCTGGACGAAGCCGGAAGATTTCGATGTCGACGCCGATCGTTTGCATCAGCGTCTCTTTCAGGGACGCGAATCCTTTGGGACTGCGTTCTGCGACGGGTCGGCTCGCGTGCTTCAAAAGACGATCACAGATAAAACACTGCAAGCGCTCTTCACGATCAACGGAGGCGAGATCATCCCGTCCGAATTTTGAGCTGCATTACCAAACTCCAGGAATCAGCTTGAACCGGACGTGTTGGGCATATTCTTTGTAACCCGGCAACTCAGTTTGAAGCGTCCGGTCTTCCAAAAGGGTCCGGACGATCAAAATCAAGGAACCGATTGCGGCCGGAATTAGCCCCAAAGAGAGCCCAGAGCGAGGGCGGCCCCGACGCAAAGCGGAAAACTGGCTGAATAAAGCGGGTGCCGGACGATTGCATACGGTCCCGTGCTGATGACCGTGTGCCCGCGTTCGGACTGAATGCGCTCGGCTCGGCGAATTTGTTATACGCTTCGGCCCACACGCTGCCAGCGAAACCGGCAATCAACAGGACATATCCCAGAGCAGAGACCCACCAAAGAACCGGATACCAGTGAAATCGTCCATCATCGAGGGCGGCCACCGGCACGATCGCAACCACAGCCGGGAGCAAGAGCGTGATCAAGATCACGTCCCAACGTTTTGTTCCCGGGCCCAAGAGCCGGCTCCTGGCGACGAGGACATCGGGATTGACTCGCAGCAAGATGATCAGGCAAATCACTGCCGTTATGGTGAAGACGGCGAAGAACAGCCACCCGCGCGGCCACTTCCAATCTCCGGCCGGTAAGAACAGCAGCAGAGCCAGGCAGACCAGAGTGATCAAAATCGATCGAATCAGGCGTACCATGGAGCGATCCGCAATGCCGAACCGCCGAACTCGCGATCAAGACAGTTACCGTGGTTTCATTCGCTGGCGAATCAAGGGAGCCAGAAGCTTTGCCGTTTCGTCGCCGATGACGTGATATCCGGCGAGATTTGGATGTCTAGCGCGGATCGGCGGCGGCCAACCGGTGGGGCAGAACGGGCCCCCGAGAAAGAATCGGGCGCGGCGCGCCGAGGCCGCCCAAGGCTACTTCGTGGGCGAGACCCGAGACGGTGGTCCAAATGCCGTCGAGCCGGACCCGCTGCAACTCGGACTGCCGGCAGGCCTCTTCCAGTTTTGCGAAGAGACCGCCCGACAAACGTTGTTCGGCCAGCGACGCGGCGATCACCTCGATCCGCTTTGCCAGGCTGCGGCGCAGACGCCGGCAGAAGAACATCACCGCCAGCCAGGACCACAGCACGAAGAACAAAGCCGCGGAGATATAGAAGTTCGCGCCCAACGGCTCGACATTGTGAACGAGCGAGTCGTAGAAAAAGTTCTTCCCCACCCGGCAGAGCACGAAAAGCGGATAGATGGCGAAAAACACCTCGTAACGGGCCCGCGTGAACCAGCCCGAATTCTGGACGACCAACTCATCGATGACGTCGTCGATGCGCCGTCCGGCGTCCTGCAGAAACTTTTCTTCGAGCTCGATCGCCTCGCCCCGCAGCGTGTCCAGCGTGCCGGCTTGAACCAGGGCCGGGTCGAAGCGGGCCGACTTCACGTAGCCGGCGATGAGCAGTTGCGCCTCCCGCAGCGTGCTGTCGTCGGTGCTGGTGGATGTCAGATGCTGCAGTCGGCTTTCGGACGCTTGCTCTGGCTGCTTCGTGCGCAGCCAGCGAAATCCCTGCACGGCTCCGACCAGGGCAATCTGTG
>CAYWOV010000324.1:0-3275 GCA_964459965.1 uncultured Planctomycetaceae bacterium
TGTTCCAAGACACCATCGACTACATCGGTGCGGCCATCCTGGGTGTCGCGCCGGCAGTGATCCATTGAAATCGCCGATCAGTGCGCGAGCGCGTCAAGCTCCGCCGGTCTGATCGAGCCGTTATGCAGCGCTGAAGCGATCAGCACGCCGTCGACGATCGCCGAGTCGAGACGTTTCAGATCTTCGATTCCTCGAATTCCTCCGCCGGTAATGATCGCGACGTGTGGCCAGGCGCGACGAATTTCTGCGCAGAGTGGCAGCGTGGGGACGCCCGCCGCCGTGCCGACGCGGGCGATATCCAGGACGATCAACTGCGTGCAGCCCGCTTCAATCGCCTGCCCGGCGATCGCACAGGGATCGTATTCATTCCATCGTGCCGCGTTGCCCAATGGTCGTCCCTCGCGCAGGTCGAGGCTGAAGACCACGCGGGACGCTCCTAACTGCTCGACAAGATCCGAAAGTTCCTGTGGCCCGTCGAGCGTCTCTAATCCGGCGACGATCTGGTGCGCGCCGGCCGCGACGATGGGGGCCGCGTCTTCATATCGGTGAATGCCCGCATCGACGGTCATGGCAAAGCCCGCGTCGCTGAGCGACCGCAAGATGTCAATATTCGGAGCGCCGTGCAAGATGGCGTCGAGATCGGCCAAGTAAAAGGAGGAAAGCCCAAACCGCGTCCGAATTGCCTGTGCGATTGGCAACGCGTCACAACCGTCGGTCAGCGCGCTTTCCATCGGCCGGTACTCTTCCCGCCGACCGGCCACCCCGCGAACGACGCGACCCTCCATCACGTCCAGGACTGGCACGATGCGCAAAATTTGGTACTCCCTCAACACTGTTCAATACGATCGCATAGAATGTCAATCAAACGGGCCATGGACATGTAACGATGTCAGATTCGCAACCGTCGAGCGGTCACGTTGTTCCCGAGACGCGTCCGTCTCGCTCGAAAAGGGGCACAGATCAAGCGGTTTCTAGTTCCTGTTCCCAAAGGGCAGGGGTTCCGCGGCAAGGCGGCTTGGGTTGGCCGACGGATCGTCCTGTGGTATGTCATCATTCTCGTTATGCTTGCCCTTTTTCAACGACGACTGATTTATCAGCCCACACAGGCCGACGCCATCGATCCGGAATTCAGCGGCCTGCTGAAGGGGCAATTCGAAAAGGTTGCCGTCGACACGTCCGACGGTTTGCAGCTCAACGGTTGGTTCGTGCGGGCGGCTGCAGCGGAATCGCCCGGGCAGCCGGAAGTGCGAGCCGACGGCGGGCGAAACTTGTTTCATCCTGTCGTTATCTATTTCCCGGGCAACGCGGGGCATCGCGGATACCGGGCGATGGAGCTGGATGTCATTTCACGACTGGGTGCCGACGTTTACCTCTTCGACTATCGCGGCTACGGCGACAATGCGGGCAGTCCGTCGGAAGAGAAGCTGGCGGACGACGCGAGAGCCATTTGGCACACCGTGACGGGCAGTCGGGGAACCAAGCCGTCCCAGGTCATCATTCTTGGGGAATCGTTGGGCGGCGGCGTCGCGACACGCCTTGCCGCCGATGTTTGCGCGGCGGGCACTCCACCCGCGGGGCTGATCTTGCGATCGACCTTTTCCAGCCTGGTCGACGTGGCCGCCCATCACTATTGGTGGCTGCCGGTCCGCGCCTTGTTGATCGATCGTTTCCCGTCGGCCGAGCGGATCGCCACCGTCACCTGCCCTGTGCTCGTGATCCATGGAACGGCCGACACGATCGTTCCGTTTTCTTACGGTAAGCGGCTGTTCGAGGCCGCTCCGGAGACTTCGAGCAATTCGGTCGCCAAGACATTTGCCGAGCTGCGCGGGGCCGGCCACAACGACATTCTATACGTGGCCCGCGACGAGTACCGCAAAAGCGTTCGAGATTTTCTCCGCCGGCTTAAACCGCATCCCTGAACTGGCTCGCTGTCAAGCCGCCGTTTCGTCGGTCCTCGTGTTGACGGTGGGCGAGTTCGTCACGGAATCGGCGCCGTCGGCAGGCGTTGGCGCAAAGCCATCGGCCGTGCTGCCCAAGAGTTTGTGCGTGGCCCGGTTCAGGCCCACATTCGCCGATGCAAGTGGCTCGCGGTGGGCCGAAGCCTGCTCATCGAGTCGAATCGGCAACCGCACGATGAACGTGCTCCCCTTGCCGAACTCGCTCACGAGCGAGACTTCGCCGCCCAAGAGCTTCGACAGCTCTTTGACAATCGAAAGCCCGAGCCCGGTGCCGCCGTATTCGCGCGTGACGGCAGTCTGACCCGGAACGGTATGTCCCTGCCGAAACTTTTCGAAAATCGTTGCCTGCTCGTTGAGGGGGATTCCGATTCCCGTGTCCTCGACCTCACACTCGAATAGCACGTCGTCCACGCGCCGCGCGCGGACTCGGACTCGGCCTCCTTCCGGAGTGAACTTGATGGCGTTCGACAGCAGGTTATTCAGGATCTGCTGGATTTTGACGGAATCCTGCAAGAGCGACGGAATGGCCGGGTCGACTTCGTATGAGAGATCGATGTTTCGTTTGTCGGCCATCGGATTGAGCAGACCGATCTGCCGTTCGACCAGGTCGGCAAGCGAACATTCGACAACCTGAATTTCCACGCGTCCACTCTCGATCTTCGCCAGATCGAGCAAGTCGTTGATCATCACCATCAGCGCATTGCCCGACGTCTGAATATTGCGGACGAAGCGTTTTTGCTTGTCCAGCAGATTGTCGGAGCGGGCCAATATGTCACTGAATCCCAGAATGCTGTTGAGGGGCGTTCGCAGCTCATGGCTCATGGTCGCCAGAAAGTCGTCCTTGAGCTTGTTCATCTCGTACAGCCGCAAGTTCACCTGAGCCAACTGATCGACTTTGCCGTCGAGATCCGTGTTGACGGCCCGCAGCTCATCCTGGATGGTCACCAAATGTCGCAGCATGCGGTTAAACGTGTGGCTCAGCTCTTCGAATTCGTCGCCCGTGCGGATGTCGGCCCGCAGCTCGAGGTTTCCGCGGGCGACCTGGTCGCTGACGTCCTTGAGGTGCAGCACGGGTTTGACGATCACGTACCGCACGATGGCGTAAGCGGCCAACATGGCCAGAAAGGCCGTCGCGATCGCGGTGGCCAACAGAATCGCGTTGTTCTTCGCCAGATCCTTTCGCGTCGATTCCAAGGGGAGACTGACCTTCACCACCCACATCAATTCGCCCTCCTTGACGTTGGCGTCGATCCGCAGATGTCGGTGGCACTCGACACAAGCTTTTTGTGCAATTATCCCTTTGAAGTACTGGTACTC
>CAYWOV010000324.1:3375-4937 GCA_964459965.1 uncultured Planctomycetaceae bacterium
GAGCAGCAAACCGCCTCCGAAGAGGTAGCGGCACTTGCGCTCTAGGCTCGTTTCGCCCAGCAGACGTTTGACGGTTCGGTACGACATGACGGCTCCAGACCTCTAATACAACATTTAGGGCCGTTCCGCGTAAAGACCAATCATTTTCGTGACGGATGAAGGTTGAAGGATAAAGGACAAACCGGACATGCGGGCTTTGACCGACGTTGTTTATTCATGTTTCGGCCTTCATCTTGCCTCTTTCGTTTTTTGGCACTCGGGACAGAAGAATGTCGATCGCTGTGCTTGGACAATTCGGCGGATTGCGCCATTTGAGCATGTGAGGCAGGTCTCGCCCGCGCGGCCGTAGACGCGGTGCTTGTTTTGATAGCGGCCATTCTCATTGAGGGCCGTGCGGTAGGTCGCGTCGCCTAGCGTCGAACCTTCATCGCGGATCGCGTCCGCGAGCACAAGACGTACTGCGTCGGCAAGCCGCGAAAGCTCGGCCGGTTTGAGGCGGTCGGCCCGGTGGGCTGGATGAATGCGCGACAGATGCAGGATCTCGCTGGCGTAGAGATTTCCAATCCCAGCGACGGCGTGCTGATCGAGTAGAACGACCTTGATCGCACGGGACGTTGCCGCGCAGCAGCGCTGCCAATGCTCAATTGTCATTTCGAGGGCATCCGGACCGACATGACCCGCTTGAAAATATCGCTCGAACTCCCCAGGACCAAACAAACGGACAGTTCCCAGGCCGCGTCGATCCCAGAACCAAAGCGAGCCGTACTCACTGGCTCCGCCAAGCCGCCATTCGATTCGCAGATGGGTCCGGTCCGGCGGGTCCGAAAGTACCATCAGGCCAGTCATTCTCGGTTCAATCACCACCGCCGAACCATCCGAAACGTGCAGCACGACCCTCTTGCCTAACCGGCCGACCTGGACGATCGTTTGTCCAGCCAGGCGTTTCGCCAATACCTCAAATCGAGGGCGAATCGAGATTGGCTTATAGCGACAGCCGCACCGCTTGACGCATTCGATCTTTCGGCCTGCGACAAACGGTCGAATGCCGCGGACCATCGTCTCGACTTCGGGCAATTCGGGCATATGTTGCGGATTTCAAACCACGTAGGAACAATCGGCCAGCTTGTCGATTCCGGGTTCCAGAATGGATCCGGAAGGGTCAGTCAGCAGCCGTCTCCCGACCTCCCGCCATTTTCGTGGCTGGTCCGCCAAAAGTGAAACCCGATCCCAGTCAACAAACCTTCGACGGCTTGCCGGACCAACCCCTTGAGAGCGGCCGGGAAAGAGCGAAAACTGTCAGTCCAGATAAAGGGGATAAACCGGGAAATGTGCTTGACGGCGCACCACTCGCAAGGGATGCTAGTACGTAGGCCCAAAGGTGCCAAACCTTCGGGTATCGATCGCGGTCTGCCGGGCCATGACACTCGTAGAGAAGTTGGGGAGTTGTAAATGTCGCGACCTTCTCCGAATAACCGCGCACGGCGCCGCGCTTCAGCGAAAAAGTCGAGCTGGGGTCCGATTGTCGCCACGGCCGCGGCCTGTCTGGTCGTCTTTGGCTTTCT
>CAYWOV010000325.1:0-4911 GCA_964459965.1 uncultured Planctomycetaceae bacterium
GGAGTGGAAAGATGAAGTCGAGCTGATCGCGGTCGCCGTGGACGAAAAAAAACCGACCGCGCAATCGCTCGTCGCAAAACGCCACAAGCGGGACGATATCCTCAAGGTTTGGGCCGGTCAGGGAGTGCTCAAACCGTTCCATATCGACGACTTGCCGGCCATCTGGATTTTCGACGCCCAAGGCAAGGTGCTCGCCGCCAATCATTCGCTCGATATTCCGAAAGCCCTCAGGAAGAGGCCGACCGCCCCGCCATCGGCTTCTCCGACCGGGTCGCCCGACTCGAAGCCGTCGCCCGCGTCGAAAGAGAAATCCGGCAACTAAGCTGTCCGTCGACACGGGCCGCTGCGCAGGAAGCAGACGCTGCGGCTGACTGCCGCATTTCCAGGGAACGCCGATGCGTTTTTTCAGGGCGATCTTGCGGGTGTCTTTTGCATGCCGCTCACGGCTGCCGCGCCGGAAAAAGCACACGAATCTTGCTTCTCGCACCTCTGCTGACGCAGTCTCAGCCCTTCACGCCGTTAACGCCAGTCGCCCGAAAGCACGACGGCCGCCCAGTAGTACGGGGCCCCCCGTTGTCCTGTTGACAGGAAATGCCCGCGGGTTTTTCGTAAACGAATCCACACGCGTCCTTGCGACTTGCCGCCAATTTCCCATTTCTTGAAAAGCGCTGTGGATCTTTGCGGGCGTTTCCCGATTATGTCCCTGCAAATTTCTGCGCGTTTTGGCGGACGATCGTCCGGTCAGATGTTTGCCGCGGTCGCGGCTTGCCACTTTGTGGCAGTATCGTGCTAAATACCAGGGCGCGGGCCTCAACGGACTTGAGTTGGTAAATCTTTCCACGGATGCGCCGCGCCGCCTGTTTGCCGCGCTCTCGAATCGAAACTTCTGTCATCGCCGCAATGCGCCTCAAACCGCGGCGTGCACGCGCTGCGCGAAACGCGCGGCGGTGCCGGCAAACCGTTGCCTGCAGGTGGGTTGCGAGTCGAGCCGCGAGGTTCGGCGGATCGCTGCGGTCGCAGCGGACCGTCGAGCGAAACGTGATGTGACCGCGCGCGGACCGCCCGTATTGAGCCGCTTTGGTACGCAAGTTTCTTGGTGAGGCATTCCGTTCGGACTTGCCTGAATTCCTGTCGAGTCCTTCGATTCGGCGCCCAGCCGCAAACCATCCGGCGCCGTCCAAATTCCTCGGGCCAATTTGATCCTCGCCTTCGCGCGTCGTAAACGACCGCCGCAACGTCGGTGCGCGCTTTGCGCTGTTTCCGTCGAACGGTCGTCGCGCGGAGGGTCTGTTTCGAACTTAATCCGATCGGCCCGTTTAAAGGGGAATCTTCGATGAATCGCAATCACAAATCGGTCCCGAGAAAAGTCGTCCGCCGCGTGTTGGAAAAATTCGTGATGCATAGTGCCGACGTCCTGGAACAGCGGGTTCTGTTGTCGGCGAGCAGCGTTCTGCCGGTCACGGCCGTCGAGCCGATCGGCGGGACGGGGAACAACGTCGCTCATCCGACCTGGGGAGCGGCCGGAAACGATCTCATTCGGCTGACTCCGGCGCAGTATGCGAACGGATACAGCACGCCTTCGCTGCCGCAGGACCCCAGCGCGCGGCTCGTCTCAAATACCGTGAACAACCAGGCGGATCCGGCCAATCCGTCGCAAGACATTGCCACGGTGAATCAGCAATCGCTGTCGGACTTCGTTTACAGCTTCGGCCAGTTCATGGACCACGACATGGACCTGACCCAGGGCAACGGCGCGGCGGACAACATTTCGGTGCCCGTGGGCGACCCGATCGGCGGACCGAACGACACTCCGCTTTCGTTCAATCTCTCGCAGAACGATCCGGCGACCGGCACGGGACCCGGGAATCCGGCCCAGCAAGTCAATTCCATCAGTTCGTACTTCGACCTGTCGCAGATCTACGGCTCGGACCAGGCAACCGATAACGCACTGCGGACCTTCGTCGGCGGCCAAATGAAGACGAGCCCCGGGGGACTCCCGCCTCTCGATAACTCCACCTATTTCACCACGGCGCAATTGGCGGCCATCAATGCCTCGGTCGGCGGCATGGCGGACGACGGGCCGCTGCCGGAATCGCAGATGTTCGTGACAGGCGACACGCGGGGCAATGAGAACGTCGAACTGACGGTCTTGCAGACCCTCTTTCTGGACAACCACAACCGGCTCGCCGCCGAGTTGCAGCAGGAGAACCCGACGTGGAGCGATCAGCAGCTTTTCAACGAGGCCCGTAAGCTCAACATCGCGCAGTATCAGTCCATCATCTACAACGAGTGGATTCCCGCCGTCTTGGGTGCCAACGCGCTGCCGACCTACACCGGCTACAACCCCAACGTTAACGCCAGCATCGCCAACGAGTTTTCGACCGTCGCGTTCCGCTTTGGCCACAGTTTGCTCAGCGGCAACGTCGAACGGCAGGGGAATGACGGTCAGGCCGTCGCGGCCGACGTGCCGCTGGCGGAGGATTTCTTCGATCCGAACATTCTCAATGGGGAGGGCCAGGCTTCGACAGTCGATCCGGTGACCGGACTGACGAGCACCAGCATCGGTGCCGTGCTCAAGGGAGATGCCGACGGCGACGCCCAGGCCGAGGATGTGCAGGTCATCAACGAAGTCCGCGACGAGCTGTTCAACGAAGTCGTGCCGGGTGTGGGCTACGGCCAAGACCTGATTGCGCTCGACGTGCAACGAGGCCGAGTGAACGGCATCGGTTCGTACAACGAGGTGCGCGAGGCAATGGGCCTGCCGGCTGTCACCAGCTTTTCGCAGATCACGAGCAACGTCACCGTGCAGAAGGAGCTGCAGGAGGCTTACGGCAACGTCAACAACATCGACGCCTTCGAGGGAGGCCTGGCCGAGGACCCGGTTGCCGGTTCGGATGTCGGGCCGTTGTTCCAGGCCATCATGGCGAACCAGTTCACACGGCTCAGGGACGGGGATCGCTTCTTTTATCTCAACGAGACATTCACTCCGGCCGAGCAGGCCCTGCTGAATCAGGGCAACACGTTGACCAAGGTCATCGAGGCCAACACCAACATCACCAACATGCAAAGCAACGCCTTCATCTTTCAGGCGTCGATTGGCGGGACGGTCTCGATGAACCTTGGCCGCTTTCGAGGAGTCGGCATTCCGGGCATCGCGGTCGAACTTGAAGATACGACCGGCGACGTCCTCGCCACGACCACGACCAATAACCGCGGGCAATACAGCTTCAACCAACTGAGCGGGCCGGCGGCCAACGTTGAGAACTCAGCGGGAGTCAGCGGGACGGGAGAATACAACATCGTGCTCTCCTTGCCCTCCTGGCTTCAGCAGAACAGCCCGAACCCGGGCAGCGTTCTCATCAGCCGCGGCGGTGTCAACGTAACGGGTGTGAACTTCAACATCGGCATCGATTGGAACGGATTGTCGAGCACGCCGGGAGGACAAGCGGTCGCCACCAACCTGTCGAGCCTCGAATCCGGCGTCGCGAATAACGGATCCCAATCGTTCACCACGAGCACGGCCGACTCGTCAGCGACGACCGCGGCGAGTACAACCTCGATGGCATCGACGCAGACCCCCGCCGACGCAGCGACGTCGTCAACTGCTTCGACAGCCAGCGCGCTGACCCCTGTGTCGCTGTTGAGCTTCTTGGAGTCTTTGCGAGGTGACGACGCGACCGGGTCGGGGGACTCATCGACCCCAGCCGGCGGCTCGTCGGCGCCTCCTCCGTCGACATGGGCGCTCGACACGGCGTTTGAACCGGCTGAATTCGCCGAGATTGCCGATCAGCTGGGTTAGCGCACTCAAGCGGTTGACAGTCTTCAACCAGCAGGGGCGCTCGGCCATTAACCCGAAGACCGCAAGAGAGCCTCGCAAAACGGCTCTCGTGCGGTCTTCGTTGTGTTCCTCGCATCGATTGCGGACGAGAGGGGTCGAACCTCCACTCCCGTAAGGGAACAGGTGCCTGAGACCTGCGCGTCTGCCAATTCCGCCACGTCCGCGGGCGTGCGCCATCAGAAAATATAGAGTTCTCTTCGTCGCGGCAAGTTCGCGCGCTGTTTTCGGCCGACTCCCGTCATCGCGGCCAATCGCGAGACCGCTCAGACACGGGCCGCGAAGTCGCTCAGTCGAACTGGTGCGCGGCGGGGGCCCCAATTGCCGGGGCGGCGTTCGAAGAGGCCGGGGATTGGCGTGCCGCAGGCGTTGCAGCGGGCATCGGGGGTCAGGTTCCAGGCGCCCAGGACGTACCAGTCGCGTTCGATAAGGAGCTTGCCGCAGCCGGGGCACCAGGTGCTGCCGCCTTCGCCATCGTGGACGTTGCCGGTGTAGGCGTAGTGGATTCCGTTGGCGCGACCGATCTGTCGGGCACGGGTGAGTGTGGCCGGCGGAGTGTGCGGCTTGTCCCGCATGCGGAGATCGGGATGGAAGGCCGTGAAGTGCAGCGGCACGTCGGGGCCGAGGTTTTGGACGATCCATTTCGTTTCGGCGTCGATCTCAGCGTCGGAGTCGTTTTCGCCGGGAATTAAAAGTGTCGTGATCTCGAACCAGACTTTTGTCTCGTGCTTGAGGTAGACGAGCAGGTCGAGGACTGGCTGGAGGTGGGCGGCGCAGACTTCTTGGTAGAACTCTTCGGTGAAGCCCTTGAGATCGACGTTGGCCGCGTCCATGTGGGCGTAGAACTCGGCCCTGGGTTCGTCGCACATTTCCCCGGCGGTCACGGCGACGGATTTGATGCCGACCTCGTGACAGGCCTGTGCCACGTCGATCGCGTACTCCATGAAGATCACGGGATCGTTGTAAGTAAAGGCCACGCTGCGGCAGCCGAGCTTTTGGGCGGCCTTGGCGATCAGTTCGGGTGAGGCCGCGTCGGCCAGCGTGTCGATTTCGCGGCTCTTGCTGATGTCCCAGTT
>CAYWOV010000326.1:0-4907 GCA_964459965.1 uncultured Planctomycetaceae bacterium
TCAAACTCCGCAAAGTGCCGACGCGATTCGTGCGCTACCCGTCAACCACCAGTCACGGCCTGAGCCGCTCCGGCCCGCCGGACTTGCGCGAACACCGGCTGAAGCAAATCCTACAGTGGTGGAAGAAATATCTCACTTAGGAAGAGCCGAAGTGGCTGAATTTCGCGCGAAAGCAGCGCAAACGATGAGCCGACTCAGCTATGTCGCTGAAACCAGCGTGACGTCGAAGACCAGGATGGAATTCGGGGGAATCGAGGTGCCCGACCCTGCCGAGCCGTAGCCCAGCGACGGCGGGATGATGAGCTGCGCGACCGTTCCCACAGGCAGGAGTGCGAATGCCTCATCCCAACCAGCGATGACTTGCCCGGCCCCAAGCGTGAACGAGAATGGTGTGACGTGGCCGAATTGAGAGTTCGTGTTGGAATCAAACTCGGTTCCCAACGTCCCGTTCGTATTCAAAAGGAATCCCGAGTAGTTCACGGTGACGGTCTGACCGGCCGTCGGAACGGCTCCCGTGCCATTCGTCGTGATCACATAATTCAACCCGTCGGCGGTTTTGGTCGCGGTCAGGTTATTGGCGGTCAGGTATTCATTAATGATTCCCTGAGCGTCGGTGATTGTCCCCGTTCCCGTGGTCTGATCGGCCTCTTTGTCGGTGCTCGTGGCGGTGACAGTGGTCACGGGCGACGTGAGCGTCGCAGAGTTTAGGTTCAATGACCATTGGCCCGAAGAGGGGGCAGTCAGTTGGGAACTGCTGCCCAGGGTGTACGTGGTGCCATTGGCGTTGACGGTCAAAACCGTCGTGTTGGCTGCATCATACGTACCGGTGATGACCGGTGCGGCATCCGAGGTGATCGTCTGTGAATTGACCGTGGGAGTGCCGAGAGTCGGAGGGGTCGGCGGAGTCGGCGTTCCTGTGTTGTTGACCGTCGCATGTCGGTAGGTCGGAGTCACGGTAAAGTTGGCGGAACCCGACTCCTCGTTGACCGTGGTTTCGTGATGCGGCGAACCGACGACGGTCACCGCACTTTGAAACTCATTCGACCCGCTGGTCGAGCTGTCCAAGTTGATGACGCCGCTTTGTCCCATCCTGACCGAGACGTCACCCGTGTAGGTCGAGTCGGTCGACGTCGCCGTACTGTTCTTTCCGGGTTCGACGTCGCGCAGGCTTCCCGTGACTGTCGACTGGTCCATCGTCAACTGGCCCACGCGGTCACTCAGGTTGCCGCTCACGGTGGTCGACTCGAGATCGAGCGTGTCCCCCGATGAATTTCTGATATTCGCGTTGAGATTCCCGTTCACCGTGGACTGGTCGAGCGTGACGCTGTCGTTCGACCGCTCGCCACGGATGGTGGCGGAATCGGCAATCACGCTGGTCAGCGTGAGGGTATTATCCTGGTTGCCGGCGCCGAGATGGAGTTTCAGTGAAGCGAGGTTGTCCGTTCCATCTCCGCTGATGCTGACGTCGTTGACGTGTTGGTTGAGTTGCATCTTCAGCGAAGCGGGGCCGGTGATATTGATCGTATCGGTGGCCTCCGTCTGGCCGCTCACCTGGAATTCCGTGTCGCCGGTGGCGGTCAAGACGACCTGGGAACTGGTGTACGAGACGCTAAAGTCGATTTCCGTCGAGGTTGGCCCGCCTCGCAGTTCGGAAAGGCCGATCGAATTCCCGTTAACGTGAACGGCCACCAGGCTGGTCAGCAATTGGCGGGACTCGAGGATTTCAAGCTGAGGAGTGAGCGCACCGCCCCGTCGGCCGTGAAGGCGTCGACGCGCTCGCACGTGCCGCCTCGCCGAGTGGGCCCCTTTGCGATCGAACCATTTAGAAATTTGTTGAGCCCAACTCCGAAGCATCGTCACTTTGCAGCTACGAGAAAGGGAGGAACGCCGCCTGATTTTCCTTTGGGTTGATCCGAACAGTTATCGTCCTGAAATGAATCGGCTGCGTAGTTCATTCTAGGCGAGAGGGAGGGCGTCGGCCAGTGGCTGCAGGAAGGTGGAAAAAAGACGGTTTTTCCGTCCGGTTCGTGCCAAGTTCCCGATTTGGCCGCCTCAGCATCGATTTTACGGTCTCGGCTTCTTGGTAATCCTCGGTTCCGGGCGGAAATTCGACCCGAAAAGCCGTCGCCGCAAGCGGCTCGTTGATCGTATGTTTCGTCACGGTGGCAACATCCACCTTAGCACTAGACCAACGGGCCGTCTGCAATGGCTTGTTCCAGCAAGATTGTGCCTCCTGTCGGCCCTCGGTACAGTTTTGCTCGGCGGGCACGGATCAAACGCAACCTTCCGGGCGGTCGGCACGGGAGAATCTTTGGGTTGAGGAATTCGCCATGTACGACATGAAGAACCTGACGAAGCTCAAGAAACTGGGAGAGCTGGCCCCCGACGCTTTCAAGGGGTTCGTCGCTTTCGACGAGGCCGTGTTCAAAGAGGGCGTGATCCCACTCAAATACAAGGAGTTGATGGCAGTCGCCGTGGCACTGACCACTCAGTGCCCCTACTGCATCGAGATCCATGGCAAAAAGGCCAAGAAGGCGGGTGCGACCGAGCAAGAACTAGCCGAGACGACGCTCGTCGCGGCTGCCCTACGGGCCGGCGGAGCGGTCACGCACGGTACCCACACATTGGAATGAGGGAGCACGATTATCCGGGTTGAGAGCGCGCCTCCAACAAGCGGTTTAGAAGACTCGTCGAATTCGGCAAACGGACCGCGGCACGCGAGTTTCGGCGAGTGAATTTTGCTATCGTCGAATATCGCTCCGGTTGCCTGAGTCAATGGCGATCCCGGAGCGCCTGACTTGGAGCCCGCTGAATGACCGAGCTGACTGACGCAACGAAAGAGTTTGCCCCCACCGAGAGCAATGTCGACGGTCAGATTCCTTTAGCGACCGCGAGCGTCAGCCCGGTTCCCGGCCATCAGCCCTACGTTCCGGATAGGGTCTCGATTCCGGAATTCACCTTTCAAGCCGTGCTGGCCGGTGCCGTGCTGGGCATCGTCTTCGGAGCGTCGTCGCTTTATCTGGTACTTCGCGTCGGCCTGACCGTTTCCGCATCGATCCCGGTGGCTGTCCTCTCGATTACGCTCTTCCGAGCGTTCAGCAAGATCTTCGGACTCCGACAGGCGACGATTCTCGAAAACAACATCACGCAGACGGCGGGTTCGGCCGGTGAGTCGATCGCCTTCGGCGTTGGCGTCACAATGCCAGCCCTCATGCTGCTGGGCTTCGAGATGGACGTGGCCCGTGTGATGGTCGTTTCGATACTCGGCGGTTTGCTGGGCATCTTGATGATGATCCCGTTGAGACGGGCCTTCATCGTCAACATGCATGGAAAACCCGGCCAACCCGATACCCTGCTCTACCCTGAAGGCACCGCCTGCGCCGAAGTGCTCATCTCGGGCGAGAAGGGAGGCACCAGCGGTCTGACCGTCTTCGTCGGCTTCGGGATTGCGTTTCTCGTTAAGTTCTTGATCGAGGGGATGACGCTGTTGCGGTTGACCGTCAACATACCGCTTAGTTTCTTCAATCGCGTCGCCGTGATTGCGACCGACATGGCGCCCGAATTACTGGGAGTCGGCTACGTCATCGGCGTGCGAATTGCCTCGGTGATGATGGCCGGCGCTGTCATCGGCAACCTGGTGATCGTGCCGGCAATCGCCACGTTCGGCGATCACGTGACAGAGGCGATCTCTCCCGGCACGAAGCCCATCGGCGCAATGGACCTGGGTGAAATCCAGAAGAATTATCTCCGCTTTATCGGCGCGGGTTGCGTAACGGCCGCAGGCATCATCAGCATGATGCGGACTCTTCCGCTCATTATTCGCTCCTTTCGCGCGAGTCTCGGCAGTCTTCGTGGCGCGGGCGGCACGACTCGGATCTCACGCACGGATCGCGATCTCTCGGCCAAGGTGGTGTTATTCGGTTCCGCTGGACTACTTGCCCTGCTGGCTGTGTTTCTCGTGCGGGAACTCAGCGCGGCGGGCGTCTCCGACGCGACGATCAAAGGCGTTCTCGGAGCCGGATTGGTGCTGATCTTCGGCTTTCTGTTTGTCACCGTCTCGTCGCGATTAACCGGGGAGATTGGTTCGTCGTCGAATCCGATCTCGGGAATGACGGTCGCAACGCTCGCGTTGACCTGTTTGATCTTCCTGACTTTGCACATGACGAGCCCCGTCGAGAGCGTCGTCGCTCTCTCGGTCGGCGCCGTGGTCTGCATCGCGGCATCCAACGCGGGGACGACGTCCCAAGACTTGAAAACCGGTTTTCTGGTCGGTGCGACGCCCGTCTATCAACAATGGGCCATCCTGATCGGAGCGCTATCGTCGGCGTTGGTGATCGGTTTCATCCTGATCGTGTTCAACCGGGCCGGCACCGTTTACAGCAGAAAAGATTTGCCGAATATTGCCCTTTCGGCAAAGGATTACGATGCGCTCACCGAGCGCGAGGTGTTCGAAGGAACGGAATATCGCGTCTGGAGACCGCAAGAGGTCAAGGACGTTCAGCCGGGCAAATACCTGGTCGGCACCGATCGTAAGCCGGCCGTGCTCGAAGATCCGGCCATTACCGGTCGGCTCAAACAGCGCGACGACGGCAGCGACGTGAAGATGAAATTCGCCGCGCCGAAGACTCAGGTCATCGGCATCATCATCAACGGCGTGCTGCAGCAGAAGCTGAACTGGGGGCTGATTCTCATCGGCGCGATGCTCTCGATCGGCCTGGAGCTGTGCGGCGTCGGCTCGCTGGCTTTCGCGGTCGGGGTTTATATTCCCATGCAGTACACAACGCCGATCTTTCTCGGGGGGATCATCCGTTACGCGGCAGAACGCCTCTCCAAGAAGTCGGCGCCTGCCGCTCAGGATGAGGCGACCGCCATCGCCGAGTCGGAGACCGGTCCTGGTGTGCTCCTGT
>CAYWOV010000327.1:0-4906 GCA_964459965.1 uncultured Planctomycetaceae bacterium
CGAAGCGGGCGTCCACCCTGCCGGCTCGGACACTTGGACGGCGCTCCGAATCGAGGCGGGATTGCCGATCTTCGGCGTCGACATCAGCGACGAAAACCTCGCACAGGAAGTCGGTCGCACGAAGACGGCCATTTCGTTCAACAAGGGCTGCTATCTCGGGCAGGAGCCAATCGCCCGGATCGACGCAATCGGGCATGTGAACCGCGAACTTCGGAGCCTGCGTGTCACTGGCGAAATCGTACCCGCGCAGGAGTCTCGCGTCTTTGCGGATGCGGCGGCTGCGTCGCCGGTTGGGACGATCACATCAGCGGCGTTCTCCTACGGCAGCAATTCGCCCGTCGCGATGGCATGCTTACGTTCGCAAGCGAGCACGTGCGGCAGCGAGGTTTTTGTCGAGAGCCGCGGCACGGCTGTCGCCGCAACTGTGTTTTGGCATCCCACACAATGACGAGGCAAGAATTCATGCGGCTTTCGATGCGTCCGCGTCGGCGAATCCTTTCGATGGCGATCCTCGTCGTGACCGCGGCCACGACATGCCGGGCAGAGCACGCGGTTATCAAATTGCAGGTGAGCGGTCCGGGCGGCCAACAAGAATCGTTTGCCGACCAGGAGCCACCGGCAGGCGGAATCAAGCGGCGGCCGCGAATGACTGTCAAAAAAGGCGACCCGCTCGTCTTCGAGTTCCTGCTCACAAATGCCTACCCGCATAAGCAGATCGAGGGTGTCACGGTACGGTATTTCGTTGTCCGCACGGGCGCCTTTGGTGCCAAAGAAGTGCCCAACTTGAAAGACGCCGCCGTGTGCGAAGGTACGGTGGACCTGAACTTCAAACCCAAGTGCCGCGTCGGTGCGCGGTTCAACCTTCGAATCGATCAGGCTGGAATTTATCTCGTCCGCGTCGACACGCAGAACACCCAAAGCGATCACGAGCACTTCTCAGCCATCGATCTGGAAGTGAAGTAGTGGCGAGATCGCGCCTTCCACCAGCCGATGGCTGCAACCTATGTGGGATGCCGAGCAGTATTCGAAGTTCTCGCGCGAGCGGTCGCGGCCGTTCGACGACTTGATGGGGCAGGTAACCGCGGAGCATCCTGAATCGATCGTCGATCTCGGCTGCGGCCCAGGGGGTTTGACGCGGAGCCTGGCCGATCGCTGGCCCGGCGCGCGAGTGCTCGGCGTCGACAATTCGCCGGACATGCTTGAAAAGGCACGGCCGTTGGCAATTCCCGGGCGCGTGGAATTTGTGCGGGCCGATATCGCGCATTGGACGGCGGACGGGCCGATCGATCTCCTCGTCAGCAACGCCGCCCTGCACTGGTTGGGCGACCACGAGGCGCTTTTCACTCGATTGGCAGCCATGCTCTCTTCGGCGGGCACGCTGGCGGTCCAGATGCCCGACCGGTTCCAAACGCCCAGCCAGGATGCCATTGAGGCGGCGGCCTCCGACCCGCGTTGGCGTTCATCATTGGAAGGCGTCGGCCTGCACAGAGAGTCGGCAAAGCCCCTTGTGTGGTATGTCCGGCTGCTTCGCGACTTGGGCATTGCGGTCAACGCCTGGCAGACAACTTATGTGCACGTCCTTTCGGGTGAGAATCCGGTTCTTGACTGGCTCAAGGGGACGGCCCTTCGCCCCTTGCTCGAGCGTCTGGACTCGTCACAGGTCGACGACTTTTTATCCGAAGTCGGCACGCGTCTCCAAGCGGCCTATCCGCCAACTGGCAGCGTCACGTTCTTTCCCATGCCGCGGCTCTTTTTTGTGGCGACGCGAAGCTGACCACGATGTCCTGATGCCAGGACCGGAATCGCGGACGAGCCGCTCGCGGCCGAGTGATTAGAACTCGGCGCGGTGCCGTACAATCTCGCCTTCGACCAGGTAAACCACATCTTCGGCGATATTCGTGGCATGATCGGCGACACGTTCGACGTGTCGCGACGCGGAGAACAGATGTAAGAGCGGCTCCACGTGGGCCGGTGTTTCTTTCATCCGCGTCAGGATTTCACCGATAATCTCGCGATTCAACCGGTCGACAAGCTCATCGCGCGAGCAGACGCGGCGTGCCAGATCGGCATCCAGATCGACGTAGGCATCAATACTGTTTCGCAGCATTTCGCCGGCGATTTCGGCCATCTCCTTGAGATTCGAGGGGGCATAGACCTCCGGCCAGGTGACCAGGCCACAAGCCCGCTCCGCAATGTGCACGGCCAGATCGGCCACGCGTTCCAGTTCGTTCGAGATTTTCAGGACGCTCGTGATGCGGCGAAGGTCGGTCGCGACGGGCTGGTGCATGGCGAGGATTTTCAAGCACTCCTCTTCGATCCGCACGTCCCACTGGTCGATTTCGTCGTCCTTCACTGCCATCTCGCGGGCTTTTTCGTGGTTCGGCTCGGTCAGCTCGTCGACCGCCTGGTGAACCATCTCCTCAACCATCGCGCACATGGCGAGGATGTCGTGGTGAAGATCGTCGAGTTCCCGCGCGAGGTGCTTGCTCATTCAATCATCCGAACCGGCCGGTGATGTACTCTTCCGTCTGCTTCTGCCCCGGCCTGGTGAAGATTTTTTGCGTTGTGTCGATTTCAATCAAGTGCCCGTGGTTGAAAAATGCGGTCCGATCGCTGATTCGTGCCGCCTGCTGCATGTTATGCGTCACGATCACGATCGTGTAATTGTGTTTCAGCTCGAAAATCAGGTCCTCGACCCGCGCGGTCGAAGCCGGATCCAATGCCGAGGCTGGCTCATCCATCAGGAGAACGTCGGGATTAGTCGCCAAAGCACGCGCGATGCACAGCCGCTGCTGCTGGCCGCCCGAGAGGGTCATGGCCGAGTCGGAGAGCCTGTCCTTGACCTCATCCCAGAGTGCGGCACGTTGCAGTGAGGCTTCGACGAGCGCGGAAAGGGTTTTCATGTTCTTTTGGCCGCCAACCCTCGGGCCATAGGCGACGTTTTCGAAAACCGACTTGGGGAATGGCGTCGACTTCTGGAAGACCATGCCGATGCGTTTGCGCAAGGAAACGACGTCGATTGCCGGCTGATAAATGTCGGTCCCTTCTAACAGCACGCTGCCGCTGCAGCGGGTGCCTTCGATGATGTCATTCATGCGGTTCAGCGTCCGCAGGAATGTGCTTTTCCCGCACCCCGATGGGCCGATGAGCGCGGTGACGGCCCGCTCGGGAATTGTTACGGAGACGTCGAAAAGGGCCTGGCTGCTGCCGTAGAAGAAGCAGAGGTCGTGAACCTCGATTTTTGGCTTCGTGGACGGTGGGTGTTCCGCCTGGGCCAGCGATCGCGCCTCCATTCGGTTCCGGACGATGTCCGAAAGAGCATTGAGCATAAGCGGATCAATTTCCTTCTACCAGCGAGCCCGTTTTCGCATGCGGGCGCGGGCTACGCTGGCCGCGATGTTAAAGACCTGGAGAACCGAGAGCAAAACGATGATCGCCGCCGCCGCAACGTGTTGGTACTCGGCCTCCGGCCGCGAAACCCAATTGAAAATTTGGATCGGCAGCGCTGTGAAAGAATCGAAGGGTGCCTCGATCACTCCGGCCGGATGGCGAACAAGGTCGACCGGGGACTCAATCCCGCCTGGGGTCGACGCGACGAAGACGGCAGCCCCCACCATCAAGAGCGGAGCCGTTTCCCCAATCGCCCGCGAGACCGCGAGAATCACGCCCGTCAGAATACCGGGAATCGCCGTTGGGAGAACTTGGTGACGAACCGTTTGCCAGTGCGTGGCTCCCAGGGCGTACGACGCATGGCGGATCGACGGCGGGACGGCCCGAAGTGCCTCTCGAGAAGCGACAATCACGATCGGCAGAATCAACAACGCCAGCGTCAGCGCCCCCGATAGGACAGTTCGACCAAAAGGGATGGGAATGGCCAAACTGGTGAACGGCAGCCAAATCTCCAGAACCTTCGGATGGATGCCAAACATCTTTACGAAGACGGCCATCCCTAGAATGCCGTAAACAATCGAAGGCACGCCCGCCAGATTTGCAAGGTTGATTTCAATCAACGTGCGAAGCCACCCCTTCTTGGCATACTCCTCGAGAAATACGGCGGCCCCTATTCCGACGGGAACAGCAATCAGCGCCGCGAGCGACACCAGCCAAAAACTCCCCCATAAGCCGGCGAGCACTCCGGCTTGCTCCGGATGTCGCGAATCGTAACTGGTGAGGAACGATGGGGAGAGCCAACCTGCCCCTTTCCACAAAACTCCCAACAACAGAATCACGAGAACGCCCAGCCCGAACCAGGTCGAAAACGCACAGGTCCACTCGAACAGTCTCGCTGTCCATCGCGAGACGTCGTGTCGCTCCGTACGCAGCAGGCTTGTTGCGGGTTCGTTTGTCGAGGCGCTCATTGATAGACCTCGCGGAATCGCCGCATGACAAATTCGGAAAGGATGTTCATCGCCAGTGTGATGACGAAAAGCGTCATGGCCACGGCAAAGAGGGCCTTGAAATCGAGGCTATATTGCGGTTTGTCGCCGAAGCTGACATTGACGATGAAGGCCGTCATCGTCTCGACGCTGCGAAATGGATTCAATGTCAGCGAGGGTGTTTGACCGGCCGCGATTGCCACAGCCATCGTTTCGCCGACGGCGCGGGAAACGGCGAGCAGGAACGACGCCAGCACGCCGGAAAGCGCCGCCGGAACGACGACCCGTGAAGAAACGTGAAACTTGGTCGACCCCAACGCATAAGCTGCTTCCCGCAGCGCCTGGGGCACCGACCGCAGAGCGTCCTCGCTGAGCGAAGTAACGATGGGAATGATCATGATGGCGACAACGATGCCGGCGCTCGCCGCGTTAAAAACTTTGACATCGAACCCCAACAGGCCGTGAAAAATCGGTCGGAGCACATACGGCGTCACAAAAACGAGAGCGCAATAGCCGTAAACGACCGTCGG
>CAYWOV010000328.1:0-4904 GCA_964459965.1 uncultured Planctomycetaceae bacterium
TCGCGGCGGCCGCGGAAAATAGGAGTTCCAGGCAGATGCGTCAAGACGGCGTGCGCGGCCTGCCGACTGGCTTCCAAGTTTTTCATCTAGGGCGCCCCCACTTCGTCCGCCGAATGCCCGTCTTGTCACCCTTCGCCAAACTCGTCAGCGGGGAGATTGCGGCAAAGATCGTGTCGAAAGGCGATTCGCGCGCGATCGACTTTTGGTCTTGTCTGAAATTCGCCGATAGGACTAATAAGATTGCCGCAAACGCGGGCTCTAGATTGAAAGGAAAATCCAATGCTCCGAAAAACCTGCTTGGCCGCACTGATGGTGCTGGCACTGCCACTGGCCACGATCCAGGCCGGAGGCGTCCGAATCGGAGTGGGGATCGGTGTGCCGGTCTATGGCGGCTATTACGGCGGATACTATGGGCCGCGGCCGTACTACGGCTATCCCTACTATCCGTATTATCCGTATTACCGGCCGTATGGAGCGGTCTACGTGGCTCCGGCACCGGTCGTTGTGCAGCCGGCACCGGTTTATGTTCAGCCCGCGCCGACCGCAGTCTACTCCCAGCCGGGGCCTGCTCCGACCTATTCTGGCCAGCCCTCGCCCGCCCCGAGCTACTACCAGCCCTCGGGTCCGCCGAACTATTCGCAGCCAAATAACTCGATTCCTCAGCCGCCGGCACCGCTGCAGTAGATCGTTGCGTAGGGATTCATCCGCTTGCCGTCCGATTCCCAGGCCGACGTCTTTCGTCGGCTTGGGCTTGGCCGTCGGTTTGAAAATCGCTCACGAATCCGTGCCAGTTCGCATTCCCAAGCTGGGAAAACTGCCTATAATCCGTCGCCTTGATGACGTAGAGGCGATTGGACTGCCAGCTTGAGAATCTCATCGAACGGATTCCGGTCATGCATGGATGCGCGCCGAAGATCCCGGCCCTCGACCTGACGCCAGAAATCGACCTGCTTTGGAACGACATTCAGTCGGCCATTGCCGACGTGATGCGCTCCGGCCAGTTCGTCCTCGGCCCGCAAGTGCGGAGCTTTGAGGAGGAAATGGCCCGTATTTTGGCCGTCAAGCACGCGATTGCTTGCAATTCGGGAACAGACGCTCTGGTGCTGGGTTTGCGGGCCCTTGGCATCGGCCTTGGCGACGAGGTCATCACCACCCCCTTTACATTTTTCGCCACTGCGGAGGCGATTAGTCTCGTCGGGGCGGAGCCTGTCTTCGTCGACATCGATCCACGCACGCTGAATATCGATCCGCGGCTCATCGCCGAAGCCATCACTCCGCGAACGAAGGCCATCCTGCCCGTCCACCTGTTCGGGCATCCGGCCGACATGGAGCCAATTCTCGAAATCGCCCGGGATCACGGGCTCGTCGTGCTGGAGGATGTGGCGCAGGCCTTCGGTGGTCGCTTCCTCGGACGGCCGCTCGGCACGCTTGGGCATGCGGGGGCTTTTTCGTTCTATCCGACAAAAAATCTCGGCGCATTCGGCGATGCGGGACTTTTGACGACCAATGACGACGAAGTCGCTCGAACCGTCCGCAAGCTCCGCACGCATGGGGCCGAGGGTCGCAACGTCAACGACATGATCGGTTACAACTCCCGCCTCGACGAGATCCAGGCCGCCGTGCTGCGGGTGAAATTGCCGTACGTCGAAATGTGGAACCGCGAACGTCGTCGGGTCGCCGCCACGTATGGTCGCCTGCTGGCCGACGTGCCGGGCATTGTGCCTCCGATCGTCGAAGAATACGCCCTGCACGCGTTCAACCAATACACGATCCGCGTCACCGCCTGCGATCGGGATGCCCTTCAGCGGTCGTTGGCCGAGGCGGGAGTGGGATCGATGGTTTACTACTCGGTCCCCGTCCATCAACTCCCGGTTTATTCGCACCATCACGCCGAATTGCCCGTTGCCGAAAAGGCCGCCCGCGAAGTGCTCAGCCTGCCAATCGGCCCCATGCTTTCCAATCACGCGGTCGGACGTGTCGTGGATGTTTTGCGTCAATGCCTTCCGGCAACGGCCGCCGGCGAATTTGTCGCGGCGTGACGAGTGTTTCGGGACCAGTTTTTTTGGACCGAGCGGGCTCCGCTGGCGTGGGGCGGTACGTCACTTTTTGTGGTTCACGATTAATTTTTTGACTTATTTGGCTTTTTTGGGGCGTAAAAAAAGGGGGGTGGGACCCCAAAAAACTCCCGGCGCAGGTTCTTTGACGGGGCGGCATCGGTCGGCAGAAGATCTTTTACAGCTCCTGTAAAAGTCCTCGTGAACTCCGCACGTTTCGCGCGTAAAATGAGATCAGGACGCCACGGCATCGAGTGAGAAGGAATCGCCATCGCTCCGACCAATCGAGCCGTGCCGCCCAAAACCGCCGAGAGACCGGCGAACCGGCTGCGCGAAGCCACGGCCCTGTTGGATTCGCCGCAAATCTCGGCGATGTTCGAGAGGGTCCGCGCGTCGGTCGCGCCGCCGGAGCCTGAACCGCCGCAACTCGAGCCGCCTCGAATCGATCGCCGGGCGCAATTCGCGACCGCCGGTCTTGTTGTTTTGGTGCTGGTTACGTGGTGGTGCTACGGCCCCAGCCGATCGCCGTCGATGCGATTGACGCTTCCCGGCGGAACGCGCGCGGAGTCAATCGTCGCCGGCGACAAGAGCCTCTATAACGGCGATTTTTTTCAAGACGGGAACCTGGTCGCCTTAAAGCAACTCGATCTCCTCAAAGGAAATAGCGAAACGTTGACGGCAAAGACCGCCATCGGCGATCAGCCGATCGGCTACGCTATCTTAGGCAACCTCTTCACGGTCGGATTGAGTTCTCCCTATGCACTTTGGGCTCTCAACCTGGCCCTATATGCGCTCTGTGCCTGGCTAGTGGCGCGGCTGACCGGTGTGCTGTTTGGCGACCCGATCAAATCAAAATTAGCGGCCGCTCTGTTTGTCTTGTCGATTGCCGCCACGGTGCACGTCGGCGAATTGAATCCGCACTTGTTGGCAATCGCCTTTTGTTTTTTGTGGACGTTGCTCTTGCTGCAGACCGAGCTTCAGGACAAACCGTTCACTGGTTCGACGTTGTTCGGAATGTCCGCCCTCTTGGGCGCCTGGTCGCTCGTCTCGGCGACGTCGATCTTCGGTCTGGTAACGCTGGCGATCTGTCTCCTGAAAAAACGCAACTTCCTCGCCGTCCTGCTTCCGGCACTTGCCTGGTATGCCGTCCCGCAACTGCAACAAGCCCTCTTCGCGCGGATTGGATTGACCTGGCCGCTCGAAACGGGTTCGAGCCTCGTCTGGCAAGGGCTGCGGCAACACGCCGTCAATCTGGCCGGCGATCCGCTGCGCTACGGTTGTTATCTGACGGTCGAACTGGGCAATTTCCTGCTCAACGACAACCCGCTCAACGTGGCTGTGGGCCTGATCGGGCTGTTTGTCTTGCGTCATCGCGCGAATTGGCTGCTGTGGACCTGCTTTTTTGCTCCCATCATTGTGAGTCTGTTGACGCTTCCCACCACGGCCGCGCGAGGCGCGGCGGTGGCCGGCAACACGATCGTGCTGTTTGCAATTGTTTCGCATTTCGGGGTCGAGGCAAGCCGCCGGCTCGGACGCAGCTTCGTTCCAAGGTTTGCACCCCTGCCCGTCGTCATGCTGCTGGTCGTGCAAGCGGCTTGGAGCCATTCGATCCTGATCGGATGGCTCTATCCGGCCGGCTCCTACGCGACGGGCGGCTTCGAGAACGCCGGACTTTTGAAGCCGACCGATTTCGTGAGGATGATCGGCTCACCCGAAGAGACGCCGACCGCGACAGGCGGCAATGTCTCGGCGTCAGCCGCCTACGGACTGGGCAACGGATTTGGCCGCCAAGCCGTGCTTCCCGTCAAACGTCTCGCGCCCTACGCCGACCGGTGGTCCGGCTTGCCTTCCTTGCGAAGGACACTCGCACTGCAGATCCCGTTTTTCATTTGTCTCCTGGCGGCCGCTTTGGCTCTCCTGCGTTTGCGTTGGGGATTGTTGGCGACCGTTCTCCTGGCGGCCTGGTTGGGAGCGGCCCAGCTCTGCGGAGCGGCTACGGGCATCGACCACCACGTTTTGCGGTCGTTCGACGATCGAATTCCCGTCAAGGAAGACGAAAAACTCGTCGCCCACGTCCAATTGTCGGACGCCTTCCGCGAAATGTTGGAAAGTGCCGCGCAGGATAATCTGCAAGTGGAATTCGCGGTCCGCTTGCGGGGCGTCTCGTCGTCGACCGAGAAACCGGCAGAGATTCACGTGGACGAGTGGACGATCGACGAGCCGCGTTTCGCCGTCGAGGCCTCCGCGTTCCTGGAAGCACTCAAAACGCACCGCGGACGCGTCGAATTGGCGATCACTCCCAAGGCCGGCTCTCGCGGAGTGGTTGTGCATTCCTGGCAAGCGATCGGCAACCCTGACGACGTGCTGTCGGTCGGTCCGTCGGCCGGCGGCCGCGAGGCGAAAATCGTCCGCACCGACGGCTCGATCGAACCACTCGAATGGTTCCCTTCGTTCGAGATTCGCGTGGTCCGCGGCAAGAACACGTACCCGTTCAAGAACGTGATCGAGCGGTTCGAGACTTCGCGCCCGGCGAGCTACGTGCTGATCGGATTTTGAGCCCGATCGGTCGGACGTCGTGGGTCGTCGACTCCAGACTTGTCCGTCAGGCACCCGTCCCAATTGCCGTCCTCTGGGTGCCACGCCCACGGCTCGGCGTGGGCGTGTCTTCGAACGTCAAACGGATTCGCACGCCCACGCAGAGCCGTGGACGTGGCACCCAACAATTCCGTGTCGTCCCATTCGGTTGGCGATCACTCTTTCGCAGCAATCTACTATTCAACCAGTAGGACCGAGTGGGGTATAATGAGGGCAGAGACGAAACGTTTGCGGCGATAGAAATCGCATGGCAAA
>CAYWOV010000329.1:0-1493 GCA_964459965.1 uncultured Planctomycetaceae bacterium
AAAATCGGCTCAGCCGGCTTACGCCGGCCGCTCGGGATCATCGTCGCCGGGTCACTTCTTTTTCACGACCGGATTGGACAGCGTGCCGATGCCGGTGGCTTCTATCGCGACAACGTCACCGTCCTCAAGCGTAAAGTCGTCGGGTGGAATAACGCCCGTTCCGGTGAGCAGAATCGCTCCGCCAGGAAAATCATTCTCGCGAAAGAGCCAGGCGATCAGGTCGTCGAACGTGCGAACCATCTGTCCAAGATCGGTCGAGCCGCGATGGGCTTCCTTTCCTTTTCGCTTGACGACGAGGGTGATCCGCGTTTTGGCGCGGTCAAGCGGCGCTTCGGGAATCAGAATGCATGGACCCAACGCGCACGACTGGCGGTAAACCTTGGCCTGCGGCAAGTAGAGCGGATTTTCTCCCTCGATGTCGCGGGCCGACATATCGTTGCCGATCGTAAAGCCGGCAAGCTTTTGTTTGTCCGAAATTACGAGCGCCAGTTCCGGTTCAGGGACAGACCAACGGCTGTCGAAACGGACACGAACGGGCTCGCCTGGCCCCGAGACGCGGCCCGCTGGTGCCTTGAAAAAAAGCTCGGGGCGGTCGGCCGTGTAGACCTTGTCGTAATGCGATGCGCCCGATTTCGACTCTTCCATGCGGGCCACCTGGCTGCGTTTGTAAGTCACGCCTGCCGCCCACACTTCCTGCTGATCGATCGGCGCCAAGAGAGTCGCCTTGTTGAGCGGCAGCGGCTCAACCTTGGGATCGATCAGAAAGCGGGCCAGGCCAAGCGGGTCGGGCGCGTGCAAAATATCGGTCAACGATTGCAGTTTATCGACCTGCGTCAGATCGAGCAGGCGGAGACTGTGATCGTCGTCTGCCAGGGCGGCGATCCGCGATTCTCCGTCGGCCAGTCGAATCTTGGCGAGCCTCATGAACGCGAATCCCATCTTTCGGCGAAATCGAGCACGGACAAATGACCCGAATCGAACCGCCCGACAATCAGCCGCCCGGGTCTCCCGCGGAGGTGATCAATTTGCCTTAGCCGAACGGTAACGTTCCAGCGCCGAGAGTGCACGGCGGATATCGTTTGGTAATGGTGCCTCAAACTCGACCGGCTTTCCACTCTGCGGATGACGAAAGCCGAGTCGAAAGGCGTGCAATGCCTGCCGGTCGATCAAGACCTCTTCGGGCCCAGCATCTTCCGAACTGTCGCCGGACGGCGGCGGTGTAATTTGAGACCCCGCGTTTGACGACGTCTGGGCAACCAGATCCGCGAGCAATAATGATGAGCCGCCGCCGTAGAGACGATCGGCGACAACCGGGTGTCCCAGATGCTGCAAGTGGACGCGGAGTTGATGCGTTCTGCCGGTCTTTGGAAACAGCCGGACCGATGTGAAGCCGTCGAAGCGCTCGGCGACTTCGTAGATCGTAACGGCGGGCCGCGCATTGCCGATCGGCTCCGAGACGATCATTTTCTCGCGTTTCTTCGGATTCACGCGGA
>CAYWOV010000329.1:1593-4894 GCA_964459965.1 uncultured Planctomycetaceae bacterium
TTGCCGATCGGCTCCGAGACGATCATTTTCTCGCGTTTCTTCGGATTCACGCGGATATAGGTCGAAATCTCGTCCCGGTCGAGATTGAAGACTCCGCGGGCCAGCGCGAAGTATTCTTTCGTGACCTCCCGCCGCTCGAACTGTCCGCTCAGTCGATGGTGCACCTGGTTGTCCTTGGCGATCACCAGAATCCCGCTCGTGTCGCGGTCGAGCCGATGGACGATGCCCGGCCGGAGCTGTCCGGCAACGTCGCTAAGCTGGTTGAAATGAAACTGCAGGGCGCCCGCCAGAGTTCCGCGATAGTTGCCCTTGCCGGGGTGCACAATCAGTCCGGCCGGCTTGTTGAGCACGACAATCGCCTCGTCTTCATGCACGATGTCGAGCGGAATGTCTTCCGGAGGCAGTGTGCGGTCAGGCAGCTCGGGAAGCCGCACCGAGATGATGTCGTTGATCCGCAGCTTCCGCGACGTCTTGACCGGAATGCCGTTAACGAGAATCGCCTGTTGATCAATGGCTTTCTGAAAAAGCACCCGGCTGAAATTCGGAAAGATGCGGCTCAGATAGTGATCGACACGCCAGCCGTGGGCGCGGGCCTCGACGGTGATTAGGATCGGCCGATCGGAAGAGAGGCCGTCGGACATTCGTTACTTCGAGCCCGAACCCGTCGGATTTGGCAGCACGGGGCCACTCTGCGTCGGCTTAGTGCTCGGTTTTGCAGGGGCGGCCGGTGCAGCCGACGAGGCCGGCTTCTGGCCTTTCGATGTCTCGTCCTTGCTCCCCTTGGGCTGACTCGACGGACCGAAGTCTTCCGGCAACGGCGGGATGCTGAGATCCTTGGGCATCGCGCGGTCGGCCGGTTTCGGATTCTGAGTCTCAAACCAGGCATTGAAATCCTGGGCTGTGCCTGTCCGCAAAGCGGCAATCCGTGATTCCACCAGATTCTTGTAAACGCTATCCGGATACTGCTTCAGGAGACGTTCATAGGTCTCGATGGCCGGGTCGTTGATCGTCGCGGCACCTGCATTTTTCGTCGGCAGTGATTCGCGGCAACGTCCGAGCCCGAAAAGAGCCCGCTCGCGAATTTCGTCGGGCGTCTTATTGTCACTAATCAGCTTCTCGAAGTTCTCTTCGGCCTTTTTCAGATCGGAATGCCCCGCGTCGCGGTCATTGAACAAAAGTCGAATCCCGCTGGAAAGCTCAGCTTCTCCCTCGCGGAGCCTGGCCCAGGCAGCGACATGCGTCCCCGCGTACTTGTCCGCGACGGTTCCGTAGTCGGCGGTTGACTGGGCATCCGACAAAGCGCGCCAGCCCTGGCGATCGAACGAGCCGGAGGACATTCTCCAATAGATAACACCGATCACGATCGCCACGAGGACGACAGCCGCCGCAATCAATGTATTCGTATGGTCGTGGACGTAACGTTCAGAGGCGTGCCCCCAATCGGAGGCGATTCGCTCCAACTCGTTGGTCTTCAGCTCGTGACGATGTTCACTTTTCATTGGAAAGCTCGGGAAAGCGAGAAGCGGACCAACCGCGCGAGTATAGGCGGGTACGAAAAACGGGTCAAGCCGCGCCGAATTTGTCGCCAAGCGACGTATTGCAAAGAGTTTGCAAAGAAGCCGCCCGGCCAGCAAAGCCGCTGAATCTTTCGACGAACGGGGTGACCCCAAGGACAAATATGGTTGCCGCCGCGGGCTCGACACTGTATTATACCAACAGCCAACGACATTGAGACTCAGTCTCAACTGTGCAGGGGAAGTAGGCCGATAACGAGTAATGGAATCTGCTCAGAGATGACACGCTCAATCAATGCCTCTTTGCGACACGTAATTCCGCTAGGGTTCCTGGCGGTCGGTGCCACGGCCACGATTGTGGAAGTGGACGGCAAGCCGGACGTCGTCGGACGGTTGCATGAGATGGGTGTGCGGCCCGGCTCCGACGTGCGAATGCTGCGTTCGGGCGGAGCCTGCATCGTCGCGATTGACAACCACCGTTTTGGATTTCGTGGCGCCGAAGCGGCACACGTCCTGGTTGAAGTTGGCAGCGATGTCGCCAGTTCCGACGCAATCTGACGCCTTCATGATCACGCTCGATCAATTACGAGCCGGCGACCGGGCGACGATCGTGGACGTTGAGGGGCAGGACGGCGTGGCCGTTCGACTCCTGGAAATGGGTCTTACGGAGGGGGAAGAAATTGAGGTCGTCGGGTTTGCCCCTTTGGGTGATCCCATCGAGTTTCAAGTGCGAGGATATCGCCTTTCCCTCAGGGCCAACGAAGCACGCCGCCTGCACGTCAATCGCCTCGAATCATGAATCCCCGCAGTTTGGTCACGCCGCCGTGCGGTTTGCCCGAGTGATTTTTGCTGCCTGATCCATCAGCACTTACTGTCCTCGATGAGGCGCGACGAGAATCCTCGGACGATGTAGCTCATGGTCCTCTCCACGTCTTCTGCCGCTGAGCCACGCACGATTACGGTCGCCCTGATCGGCAATCCGAACACCGGCAAGAGCACGTTATTCAACGCCTTGGCCGGGATGCAGTCCCGCGTGGGAAATTATCCGGGCGTTACTGTCGAGAAAAAAATCGGCCGTGTTCGCTGCGATGACACGACGATGCAGCTCGTCGATCTGCCGGGGACTTACAGCCTGGCTCCGCGGTCCCCGGACGAAATGGTCTCGGTCGACGTACTACTGGGACGCCAGCCGGACGTCGGCCGAATTGACGCGGTGATCTGCATCGTCGATGCGTCTAACATCGAGCGAAACTTGTTCCTCGTCAGCCAGGTGCTCGACCTCGGTTTGCCGACAATCGTCGTGCTCAATATGTGCGACGTCGCGCGACAGCGCGAGACCGAGGTGGACGTCCCTGAGCTTTCGCGACGGCTTGGGATTCCCGTAGTGACGACCGAGGCGCACCGCCGCATCGGCATCGACGATGTCCGCCGAGCGATCCTAGCCGCCTCAAAGCTGCCCGCGCCGACTCACCCACCCCTCTTTCCGACGCAGTTCTATGACGAGTGCGAGAAGCTTTCCCACGAACTTCGCGGGCTCAACGGTAGTCCGGTACCCAAGTATCTGATCGAGCGGTTGCTTCTCGATGTGAACGGGCACGTCGAAAAGTCGCTCATTGCGAAGGGTGCGGCGAATCTGGGCGAGCAACTCGCGCGGGCCCGCGAGCGACTGACGCAATCCGGCTTCCGGATGCCGACCGGCGAGGCCAAAGTTCGCTATGCGGCCATCCGCACGCTTTTATCCGGCGTGCTGCGGCATCCCGCCAGGCGGCCGACAACTCTCAGCGATC
>CAYWOV010000330.1:0-4888 GCA_964459965.1 uncultured Planctomycetaceae bacterium
GTCCGAGCCCGTCTTGTATCGGGACGAAGTCTGGACCGGGACAGAATACCAGGTGGCCTCGGCACTGCTTCACGAAGGCACGATCCGCGAGGGCTTCAGCATTATTCGTGGTATCGACGACCGTTACGACGGACGCAGGCACAACCCCTGGAATGAAGTCGAGTGCGGCGACCATTACGCACGAGCTATGTCGTCTTGGGGCTGTTTGATCGCCCTGTCGGGCTTTATTTACGACGGCCCAGCCGGTCGACTCGGATTTGCGCCGCGTTGGCAGGCGGATGATTTCAAGGCTTTTTTCACCGCAGCCGAAGGTTGGGGCACGCTGCGGCAGGCCCGCAAGCATGAATCGCAGACCAACGCCATCGACGTCAAATATGGCTCCGTTCGCTTGCGGGAGCTGATCTTCGAACTTCCGAAGGGAGCCAAACGCTCAACCGCCCGCCTCGAGATCAAAGGACATGCGGCTCCCCATCGATCGACTCAAACCGGGCAGCGCGTGGAAATCATTCTGGACGAACCCCTGACCGTGAAAGCCGGCGAGACCTTGAGTGCAACCATCAGTTGGAAGAAAAAGCAGCGAGACGACGGTGGCTAGAACCGGTCACTCCAATTTGGGGAGGACTTTTTTGGCTTTTTTGGAGCGTAAAAAAAGGGGACCCACGCCAAAAAAGTCCCGTGGCACATCGCTGCTGCGTCACGTCGTTCGAAAACTCATCTAGATCTCAAAACGGAATTTGGAGATAATAGGGCTAATGGGAATTGCAACTGGCGTAAACCAGGGTAGCTGCAGAGATAAAAAAAACTGGCGGGCACATGGGCCCGCCAGTCGAATCGTCGCAAGCTAACCGCTTGCTTTATTCTCGCCGGTCGTTTGTCTTCCGCGCCCCTTGTCGGGGAGCGGGTCGCGCCGGTTGGCGCGTGTTGGCTTTCTGTTGCGTCTGGCGAGTTGTCTGCTGTCGCGCATTCGCCTGGCCGTGGCTAGCCGACAGGTTCGACTTGCCAATTTCCGCGCTTCGTGGACCTGTTCCGCCCGCGCGGGCAGCACGTCGTTCTGACTCAGCGCGACGCGCATTGGCCATATGCTGTTCTCGAACGGCGCGGCGGATTTCGCCACGACGGGCAGCGCTGATCCGCTCAAACCGCATTCCGCCGCCGCGCGCCGCGAAGGCATTGATGTGAACCGCAAAGGCGGGTCCGCCCACCCGGAGCATCGCCGCATAGGTATGCGGCGGCCGAGCGTCGGGGTGTCCGATCCGGAAACGAAAGTCGACAACGAGACCTTCTCGCCAGTGCGGGTCGCCATGATTGCGCCATCCGTAGTAAGCAAAGCAGGGGTCATATCCAAAACGGCCGTGGTACGCGAACCACGGATAGATGCCGATGCCGACAAAGGCCGGACCATAGTAATCGCCGAAGCAATAACAACCGGGCCGGCAGAAGAGGCAGCCGGTGCAAACACCGAAGTCCATCGCGACCACCGGCGAGTAGACAAACCCCGCTCCAATGTAAACGCCCGGCCGGAAGACGACCGGCGCGAAGAAGACGCCGCGATGCTCCATCGCATAGTCCCAATGCCCGTCGACGAAGACATAGCCGTTCGGGGTCCACACACAGTTCGCCGGCACCCAGATCCAATCCGGATTGGCCGCCGCGTAAAAACCAGGACGCCACGCGTAATGATCGCCCCGCCAAAACCAGTGGCCGGGGACCCACACATAGTCGGCCGACGGAGCCGCGCCCACCGGACCTTGTTCCAGCGTCTTGGGCGGCTCTTGCGGCAAATAGGTGACTTGTGTCTGCCCGGTGTCCTTGCGCCAGAACCCGCCGACCCATTGGTAACCACCGTCGGCCGGATTCCAGTATCCGGGCACCCATTCGACACCGGCCGGCATGGCCCGCCAAATGCCGCTCGTCCAGATGTATTTCTGCTGATCGGCCTCGTAGGTCCAATAGCCGGCAATCCAGACGACGTGATCACCCGCCGGTTTTTGTTCCGGCGGCATTTCTTCGACCGGTTCCGGCGGCTTATTGGGCACCACCGCGCTCGGCGTGGGATTGAAGACGACCGGCTGGGCAAACGCCTCGTGGACGGCGCCCTTTGTCAGCACTTCGGTATTCGGATCGTTGGCGGCGACGTTCTCGGGCGACGAGGCATCACCCGGCGGGGCCGGATTCGCCGGCGGATTTTGCGCCTGGCCGGGCGTTGGGTTCTGCGGCGGGAAGAGATCGGGCGCGCCGGCATTCTGCTGCGTCGTGGCGGTATTCTGCGGCGACGTGAAGTCCTGGGCCGAGACTCCCGCCCGATGCAGGCTGGTTGTAAACGCAAGTGTGACGGCCGCAGCCGCCACAAGTCCTATGACACGACGCCCAATCATCGGCACACTCCTTTGCCCTACGCTTGCCACCCAAATCCTGCGATCCCTGCGTCACGCTCGCTCCGAGCGCGCAGAAATCGAGCCGGACATCCGTCTGTCCCGCAAACGGGCGGGAAGCGTACCGAATGTCGCCATTTCGGGAAAGATCGCTCTTGGATGGATTTACCGAGAGAATTTGCTCGTTTTACTAATTTTCCTTGCGACCCTCCGATCCCGTCTCTTCAAATGAAATTCGCAGCCTGAAAATACGTAAAACCAGGAAATGCGTAGACTCCGGGAATACGTAACCCCGAGCCCTCGTCTCAAGATATCCCCATTTCGCCAATGTCGTCTCAGGCGGCGTTATAAGCGTCCGACAATTCCGCCCTTCCATTGACAGGCTGAAACTCTCGAGTCGCCCGTAACTCGGACGCAAGAGGTCGAATGGACATCCTTTGCCCCCTCGCCGGAGTCGCCGTCGTCGTGTTCGTGATCGTGGCTGTTGTCCACTTTCTCTGGACATTGGTTCGCGGCGCTGCGGGTGTCCAGAGCCCCTTTCCGGGGGGCGCCTGCCCGATGTGCGCCCACTCGGTTCGCCAGGGAGCCGTCGTCTGCCCGAAATGCGCCTATCCGCTCGACGCGCCGAGATACTCGACGCTTGCTGACGATCTGGAAGCGACCAAACGCCAGCTCAATCGCCTGGCGGACGGCGGTCGAATATCCCGCGCCGCAGTCACGGAAATTCTCGACGCAATTCGACACGACTCTTTGGCACGCGACGAACAGGGTCGGGAGCCCGCGGTCGATCTCGCCGCCCCACTCCCAGTCGCTCCCCCTGAGGCCGCCATTAAACAGCCGGAAATTCTGGCACGGGCTGAAGCGTCGGTGGTGACCGCGGCTCCCCTTCCGGTGCCTGCCGAGCGCGTCGAAAATGTCGAACCAGTCAAACCCGTGGCACCGGCCAAGGAAGAGAAAGTCAGCGCGCCTGTCTTCGCGCGTGCCGCTCAGCCGACGCCGGTCGTCCCAGTCGCCGCGTACGAGTTGGTCGAGCCGTCCGAAACGCGCGGTTTGGCCGGCGTGCTGCAGTCCTTCATGGAAGAGAAGAATATCCGCTGGGGCGAGTTGCTGAGCGGCTTGCTCATTGTCGGCAGCTCGGTGGGATTGGTCATCAGTCTCTGGGCCACGCTCAAAGAGGCGATTCCCTATTTTCCGGTCGCCGTTTTTCTTTGCGCCACAGCCGCGATGCACGGCGCCGGGCTCTACACGCTCAGGCGCTGGCGGCTCAAGGCGACGAGCCGCGGATTGCTGCTCGTTTCCACTTTGCTCGTGCCGCTCAACGTGGTGGCGGCCATGGTGCTCAACGACACGAAGCTGGTCTACGGAACGATCGACTATGTGGCCGTGACACTGGGCCTGGCTGCGCTGGCGGCGATCGTCCTCTCGGCAGCGCGCGTCCTCAACAAGACCAATCCGTGGCCCATGTTCCTTGCCGTGACGGGAGCGGCCGTCGGGACTTCGCTGATCGGCCGGCTGATCGTCCCCGGCGGTCCCGAATGGCAAACGCTGCTGCTGTTCGCGATTCCCTTCGCTTCATTCGAGTTGGCTGCCGTCGCCCACGCGCGCCGCCTGAGCGCTGGGAGGCGTCTGTCGCCGCGCCGAGCAGCCCAGTCGTTTCGTTTTCTGGGCATCGGCCTGTTTTCGCTAGTGATTTCGGCCGCGTTCCTGGCCGCGAAATCCGGAAACGTGCTGGGGACGTTTTCGCTGATTTCGCCCCTGGTTAGCCTCCTCGGGGCGACAATCACCGCGACCGGTCTGGTCATTCAACAACGCATGACGGCTGACAAGGACGCCGCGTATCGCACGACCGGAACGTCGATCGCGCTGGGAGGCGGAGTGCTTGTCCTGGCGGCGGTCGTGCTGGCGTGGCCGCGGCCCGATTTGCTGGTCGAAGTCGGCTTGCTCAACGCGGTCGCGTTCTCCGCACTCGGTTGGTTCGCCGCGATGCCCGCTTTGCATCTCTTCGCCACGGCCTCGTTCTCGCTGGCCTGTTTAATCGGATATCACTGGACGGACGGCCGCATCACGGTCGCGTCGGCGACGACCGAGCAGCTCGCCGAGCTGTTGCGCGAGGCCCGATCGGGCTTGATCCTTGCGTTGCTTTCCTTCGTCGCCGATGCCGCGGCCTTGGTGCTGCGGCAAACGCGGGCCCGCCTGCACGCCGCGGGCTATTTCGCCAGCGCGATGCTGCACGCCGGGGCCGCCGTCGCGATCGCCGCGTTTGCCGTGATCTGGGGTCTGCCCGATCGAAACCTGGCGACCGCCGTCTTCCTGGTGCTCGCTTTGCGATGGCTGGTCGCCGCCTGGTGGGTGTGCCGGCCGTACGCCACTTGGATCGGGGCGGCCCTGCTGTTGGCGGGCCTTGCGCACGGCTTGGGAATGAATTCCGCCGTGGCGGCGGCGTTGGACGCACGCGGTTTGTATCCAGCCGATCCGTGGACGGTGGCACTCTTGCTGCACGCGGCGATCTGCACGGT
>CAYWOV010000331.1:0-3102 GCA_964459965.1 uncultured Planctomycetaceae bacterium
ATGAGGGATATTGTATTGGCGGCGATAAACGACGGCCCGGTCGTTCATCCAGCTGCCGAAGACGGCTCCGACGGCGCCCCAGACCTGTTCCATCGGGTCGGTGGGGAAGTCTTTGCCGGTCTGGTCTTTGACCATCTTCTTGAATTGGACCACGACGTCTTTGAGCTGGTCGACGGAAAGCTCAGAGTCGTATTGGACTTTCGCCTTATGCTTGACCTCTTCGAGGATTTTTTCGAAGGGATCGGCGTCCCGCTTATCCTTGGGTTTCATTTCCATGACCACGTCGCCGTACATTTGCACGAACCGGCGATAGCTGTCCCACGCGAAACGCTCGTTTTGCGATTGATTGGCGAGGGCCTCGAGCGTTTTTTCATTGAGGCCGATGTTGAGGACGGTGTCCATCATGCCGGGCATCGACTCGCGCGCCCCGGATCGGCACGAAACCAAGAGGGGGTTCTTGGCGGAGCCGAATTCGGCACCCATGATTTTTTCGACGTGTGCGAGGGCCGCTTCGACCTGCTTTTTTAGCTCTTTGGGGTAAGTGCGGTCGTTGGCGTAATAATAGGTGCAAACGTCGGTGCTGATCGTGAACCCGGCGGGTACGGGAAGGCCGATGTTGCACATCTCGGCAAGGTTGGCCCCTTTGCCACCCAAGAGGTTGCGCATCGAGGCATCGCCTTCGGCCTTGCCGGCACCGAAGGTGTAAACGTACTTGTGATCTTTGGCCATTCGTCCAATCCGTGTTGGCGACGGGACCGCGGCGCGGTCCTCGAACGCAGAAATAAGGCCCGGTGCTGCGGAGAAGCTATCAGCGCTGAAATTAGTCGTCAAGCGAGTGCAATCCGATCGCAGGCGGTTGCCTCCACGTCGGAACTATTGCCATGCATTAGGGTTGCGCGTGGCCAATCGCTGGTGGGGATGCACCAATACTTCAGCTGGCTGCTGCTTGACAGCGAACTCTGGCAATGGAGAATCAAAGCTGGCACTGCACGTGCAGCAACTGGGAGACTTATGCAAGCCAAACTTGTTCCAGTGGACGGCGGTCAGCCGATCGCGATTACGAGGGATGTCACCGTCGTGGGCCGTGGCCGCACTTTATGCGACATTTTGCTGCAGCAAACTAGTATCTCAAAGCTCCAGTGTCTCATCGCCAAGACCGACGGCCTGCTTTTTATCCGCGACTTGGGTAGCACGAACGGAACCAAAGTGAACGGCCAGCGGGTCACTCGCGGTGCCCTGCTCCCCGGTGACGAGTTGGCGTTTGCCAGCGTCAAATTTCGCGTCCATCTCGGACCATCCGTTCGCGGCGAAGACGGCAATGTTGGGGCCGATGAGCAAACGGAGTTTCTCGATCCGGATATCGAAACTCCCGACGAAGACTATGAGTCGGCCGATCTCGAAGGGGCCGACCCCGCTCAAAGCAAAAGCGACGTGCGGTTGCTTTCTGACGATTCGGCCATCTCTTAAACACATCGCGCGTCTGGAGTCTGGCTTCCAAGGTCAAATCGCGGGAAGCGTTCGGCCCCATAGCGAATTTGGCCAGCGTCGCAAATTCGATTTGGCTGCTTTAGACTCATTGGCTCGAATTGGGCACAGATTTCGCCGAGCCTCATCCGCATGAACGATTCCACAACCCGTGAACCGATCTACGTCGGGATCGACGTCGGCGGGACGAATATCAAAGCCGGAGTTGTGACGCATTCCGGCAAGTCGCTGGCGAAAGCCAGTTTGCCGACGGAAGCCGAAAAAGGCATCCAAAACGGCTTGGCGGTGATCTACCACACCGTCGAGGCCGCTTTGAGGGAGGCAAAGCTCAAACTCGACGATGTGCATGCCATCGGTCTGGCAACCCCCGGGACGATGGATATTCCGGGCGGAATGCTCTTGGAGCCGCCGAATCTCCCTGGCTGGTGGAATTTTCCGATCCGCGACACAGTCGGCAAGCATTTCGGAAAGCCGACGTTGCTGCAGAACGATGCCAATGCGGCCGCTTACGGCGAGTTCTGGGTCGGAGCCGCGCGCGACGTTCACAGCCTGGTTTTCTGGACCCTGGGAACTGGCATCGGCTGCGGCATCATCGTCGATCATCTCATCATTGAAGGCGAAGATTCGCACGGTTCTGAGTGCGGCCACATCATCATCGATATGGATAGCCCGCGTATGTCGGCCGCCCAGCAATACGGCACTTTGGAAGCATTTTGCGGCGCCAGAGCTGTCGTGACTCGCTGCGAAGAAAAGCTGGCGAGCGGCCGCGACTCGATCTTGCGTAAGAGTTTGGCGGCCGGAGCCGAGCTGACTCCGCTCCTGATCGCCCAGGCGGCCGAGGAAGGCGACCCGTTGGCGGAGGAAGTCGTGATGGACACGGGCCGCTATTTGGGCATCGGAACAACGACTTTGATGCACACAATCAACCCGAAAATGTTTCTGTTCGGCGGCGCAATGACATTCGGACGCAACGAGACGCCGCTGGGCCGACGGTTTCTGCAAGCGATCAAGGACGAGGTCAAAAAACGGGCGTTCCACGTCCCCTTTGAGCGCACGACGATCGACTTTGCCACTCTCGGGGGCGACGCGGGCTACATCGGCGCGGCGGGCTGCGCGCGATTGAAATTTGGGCCGAAATAACCGCAACGTTACGCGCTATAATTGCGAGGGTCCGTCTCACCGACCGGAGGACCGGCGAATTCCCCCTTTGGAATCGCCGTTGCGGTATTGGACGAGGCAATCGGCACGTCGACCGGCGGTTCGCAGAGATAACGGAGAATAATCATGTTCGGTCAATCGCTGCCGAGGCACTTGCACGGAATTTCGCTGGGCAGCGCGGGGATTCGGCGCCATTTCTGGATGCCGGCGGCGGACGTGTACGAAACGGCGTCCGGATGGATCGTCAAGGTTGAATTGGCTGGCGTCCGTGCTCAAGACATCAGCGTGACAGTGAGTGACAATTTATTGCATATTCGCGGTCGGCGGCGTGATTGGATTGTGCAAGAAACTCGGTGCTGCCGATCGCTGGAGATTTGCTACGAACAGTTTGAGCGTGTGTTTGAATTGAGCGGCGGCCTTGAGGACGGCGAAATTACGACCGAGTACCGCGACGGCATG
>CAYWOV010000331.1:3202-4880 GCA_964459965.1 uncultured Planctomycetaceae bacterium
ATTGAGCGGCGGCCTTGAGGACGGCGAAATTACGACCGAGTACCGCGACGGCATGTTGTTGGTGAAAATCTCGACGGAGGATTCCACATCATGACGGAGCCGATCCTGAGCCTGAAGACTTCCGTTCTGTTTCCTTTCGCACTGATGCCCGTCTCGATCGCTCGGCCCCAATCGATTGCGGCTGTCGAGGCGGCCGTCAAGAGCGAGGAAAAGCTGGTGGCCGTCTTCACGCAGCGGAATTCGGCTGTCGATGATCCGCAGATTAGCGATCTGTATCCCGTCGGCACGAAGGCGGTTATCCGCCGCATGGGTCGTGCTGACGAGACGATTCAGGCCCTCATCCAGGGAACCGAGCGGATCCATCTCGATGCCATGGACATCTCGGGCGGGTATCCGCAAGGGACGATCCATACCCTGCCGATGCCGCTCGATACGGGAACCGAGGTCGAGGCGCTTGAGCACGAGCTGATCGAGGTTGCCAATTCGATTCAGGATGTGTTGCCCGCCGAGCCGAAAATCAACATCGCTCAATTGGCAGCGCAACTCGAGAGCCCGATTGAGTTGGTTTACTTGCTGGCAGCGATGGTTGGCCTCGAGGGTGAAAAGGGGATGGCCGTCCTGTCGGCGGGCACACGCGTCGACGCGATGCGGCTTCTCTACGACGAACTCGTCCATGAGCGGCAGGTGGCCGAAGTGAGGAGCAAAATCGCCCGCCAGGCCACGACAGAAATCAATAAGGAACAGCGCGAATACCTTTTGCGCCAACAAATGCGGGCCATTCAGGATGAGCTGGGCGAGCAGAGCCCCGAGAAGGCCGAGGTCTCGCAGCTCCGCAAGCGGCTGGCCGAAATCAAGCTGCCCGACGATGTCCGCCGCGAGGCCGATCGCGAATTGTCGCGGCTCGAATCGACTCCGGCGGCCGCGCCTGATTTCCAGGTGACGCGGAGCCATCTCGAACTGATTCTCGAGCTTCCTTGGAATGAGACCACGCCGGACAACTTCGATTTGGCTTCCGCGCGACGCGTGCTCGACGAAGACCATTACGGGTTGCCTGATATCAAGGAAAGAATCCTCGAACACCTCGCCGTCATGAAGCTCAACCCTCAAGCCAACGCGCCGATCTTATGCTTCATCGGCCCGCCGGGAGTGGGCAAGACGTCGCTCGGCCAATCGATTGCAAGGGCCTTGGGCCGCAAATTTGAGCGATTGAGCTTGGGTGGCCTGCACGATGAGGCGGAGCTGCGCGGACATCGCCGCACGTATGTCGGTGCCATGCCCGGTCGCCTGCTGCAGGCCGTTCGCCGGGCTCAAGTGAAAAATCCGCTGGTCATGATGGATGAAGTCGACAAGTTAGGGCGAGACTTTCGTGGCGACCCGGCCTCGGCGCTTTTGGAGATCCTTGATCCCGCGCAGAATTCGACGTTTCGCGACAATTATCTCGACCTGCCGTTCGACCTATCGAAGGTCTTTTTCATCACGACGGCCAACGCCTCGGACACAATTCCGCGGCCGTTGATGGACCGGATGGAAACGATTCGCCTCAGTGGCTACAGCGATGTGGAAAAGCTCCAAATCGCACGACGCAATTTGTTGCCGCGGCGTCTGAAAGAGGCGGGGCTCAATGCCGAACAGTTGATCGTTCCCGACGAAACAATTCTGGCAATTATTCACCGCTACA
>CAYWOV010000332.1:0-1136 GCA_964459965.1 uncultured Planctomycetaceae bacterium
CTGTGGCGGAGATTTGGCTGATCAAAAAAGCACGTTAGGAAGCGTGGGTACTCGCCCCCACAGTTGCCGCTACTGCATTGCAGAGAGTGGATTCGTTTCCTGGTCGCCGATGAGTTGCAGTCGGCGGATGCGGATGACTTTCCAGTCATTGCCTTCGCGTTGCCAGGTCAGTTCCCAGCGTGTGGGGACGCGATCGCTGCGGCCTTGATATTTGGCCGTCGCCGTGGCGCGGAAGGTGGAGACGGCTCGGGATTCGGCCGAACTCATCTTGATCGACAGGTCGGTAATGTGAATCGAGCCGTCGATCTCGACCATGCCGACGGCCGTAGTGACGAGTTGCCGATCGGCCTTATCGTTTGGCGAAAAGAAATCCAGGCATTGCTCGACATTGCCCGCCTGCACGGCCTTGGCCAGGCCGTAAATGCCCGCTTCGACGCGCTTTGTCTCGGTGATGATGAAGTGGTCGGCAAGCAGAATGGCGGCAGCCGCCAAAAAAAAGACGGCCGAAGCCACCATCTGGCGTCGACCCCGCTGCAGCACCCACTGCCCGAATAGGGCGGCCGAAAGAATCAGACAGAGGAAAAACAGCGGCCAGGTTGCGGATCCCATCGCTCGTCACCTCCGTCGCAAAGTCTAGGCAGCGACCAAAGTGTCGACAACGGGCCATCGGCGAAAAAATGCTGGAATTTTGACAGACAAAAATGAGCGCGAGCCCGGTTCACAATTGGAGCGGCCGCGATTGACGCATTCGCGCTCCGAACCCCGGACCCGAGAGTGCGGACGCGTTAGTTCGCAAGGCAGGCGGTCGTCCGCGGCAGGACTTTCAGCGGACGGCGCATGATCTCTTCGCCGGCGATCTTGAGGACGAGACTGTAAGTGCCAGGCATCGTGCATTCGCCCAGGTTGTAGTAGTACATCGCCCGCATCTCGTCCGTGGAGACGAAGACGCCGATCGTGTCGACGACGCGATCTTCGTGGTCGTGGAGATTGCATTCGATCCACATGTCCTCGTGCGGCGGACTCAAATCGCATTGAATTCGCACGGTTTCGCCCTGGCGGAACTCCGTGCGGCGATCGAGGATCGCTCCGCCGACGATGATCGAACCAACGTCGAAGAGCAACACCTTGTCTTCGTT
>CAYWOV010000332.1:1236-4843 GCA_964459965.1 uncultured Planctomycetaceae bacterium
ATGCTGCGGAACCAGGCCACGTCGTTTTCATCCATGAAGGCGAAGTAGGCCGACCAGCAAACCAGGGGGAACACCCACAATCCCAGCGTGAGCCAGGTCATCAAGTGAAAAATGAAGCCCAAGGTAAGCATGGCGATGCGTCCGATGCCTCTCCAGCAGAGGAAGATAAACAACGTCTCCCAAGCGAGGCCGATGTACCCGAACGTGACCAAGAGCGACGGGTGCATGGCAAACCGGCTCCCCAGGAAGTTGGGCACGTTGTAATCGGTGATCATCCAAGTTTGCAGCTGCTCGCCCGTGAAGTAGGCGGGAATTCGCAGCTTGGTCGTTGCCGCGCCGATGTAGACGGCCGCGATAAAGATTTGCAGAACTCGCCGTGCCGCGGCCGAGTACTGCAGGGGCCGGTCGGCCAATTCGGGCGGAACGCCCTGCCGCCTCAGCCGCGAGCGACGGAGCCAGTTGTCGATCGACCAGATGGCCCCGCATTGCGAAAAACACAAGAGGAACAGCAAGTGCGCAGCGAGCACCGTGTATTTGTTCGTCGTGGCGATGATGTCGAGCATGTTGAGGTAAATGTAGCCGGTCGTGCACACAATCAGCGAAAGGCGCGTGCACCACCCGACGCAGGAGGTGATCAACGTCAGGATCACGAGGCTCGTGATTGCAACGGCCACCGGTCCGCTGGGGTTCGGAACCAGGGCATGTGTGTCGTACGAGTCCCAGAGCGTGATAGGCGCACCGTCGGTCGAGAACAGTTCACGGGCGAAGTACCACCGCGGCACCATCACCCATAAAAGCGTGAAGCCGATCAGGATCCGGGTGAGAGCGATGCCGTACGGCACCTCGGAACTGTAAAAGAAATCCCGGACGCGAGCCCGCATCCCTTCCTGGCGAGTTGCCACGGCCGGAACGGGCACACTCTCGACCATTGCCGTCAAAACGGGCTGAGTCGCAGCAGCTTGGGAAGGTGCGGCGTCCGTCAATACTGCATCCGTCAATACTGCATCCGTCAGGACGGCGTCATTAAGAACGGGGGCAGCAGGATTGAGGGAGATAGCTTCCAGCGTGCTCATTGGTCGACTCCTGGGTCGGCGTGAACGTCCAAGAGGACGGACCGCCTCAACGAACTCTAGACATAGGCATCGGCCTCAGTCGGCTAACGGAGGCCCGACGGAAAGGACGGGCGAGGGTTCGTAGAATCGTCCGGAGGCGTATGCTCCGTGCGAATGAATTTGTGGCCCTTGGGGAATGAACGGCCGATTGTGATTGGCGTCGGACATCAGCCGCGGGTTGTCGCCCATCGACATGTTGTATTGCACGGCGTGCCAGCCCGGCTGCTGGCTCATCACCTCTCCGGCCGGCGTCAAAATGAATCGCGTGTGGTAATACGGGTGCCGTTCTCTCGGCTTCCCGTAGTAGGCCTCGAATTGCGCGGCGGGAATATTGAATTTCTTCGGATATTCCTCTTCGACGACAAACAGCCGCACCATTGGCTCGTGCTTGGTGTGCTTGAGGCAGTTGTTGGCGAGGACAAAGCCGTTCGTGTGATTCGGGTCGTAATGATGTCGGTCGATGAAGCCGTAGGGATGAAATTCGCCCCACGGGCCAGGAGCCAGTTCGTAGAACTTTCCGCTTTCGCCCTCGCCGATGAGTTGCATGCGGCCCTCATAGCCGGACCAGCCGCAGAACATGTCCCAGACCAGAAAATACATGATGGGATGGCAGCCGGTGCCCACATCGAGGGCGTGCGAGACGAAGCCAAAGGTCAGCGCCATCAGATAGGCGCCAATTCCCAGGCTGGTGATCCAGCGTTTCATGCCACGACCCTCCGTCGATGTGAAGACAGGCGTTTGACGATCGTGGGGAAAGCTGCGAGCTTGCCCTGGAATCGAGGTCCCTGACCTCGTACGGGCAAGCAAGCGACTCGACGGAGCGTTGCCGAAGTCCGCTCGCCCCACGACTCGTACGGTTTTCAGGGCGTCGAACTGCACATCATGACAGCAGCGACGCGATGACTTGTTTGAAGGATGCGAAGAGAAGGAGGGCATTTTCTTTTTGCGGCCATTCCGGTCAAGGCCAAAAACCGATATTTTGGCTCGTACATGATCAACCTGAGACTGCTGCAGCTTGGCGATTCGGCCTTGCCCGTCGGCGGATACACACATTCCTGGGGTTTGGAAACGGCGATTGCCCGCGGCCTGGTCAACGACGCGGCGACGCTGGAACGCTGGACGCGATCGTGGCTCCGCCGCTCCCTCGGCCCGCTCGAAGGGGTCGTCGTCGCGGCTGTCTGCCGGAAGGCGGCGGAGCAGCGGTGGCCGGAAGTCGTTGAGGCCAACCAACTCGTCGACGCCTCGCTCAATCCGGCGGCGCTTCGCAATGCCAGTCGCGAGATGGGCCAACAATTGCTGCAACTGGCCGCAACCTGGGAATGGAGCCGCGACCAGGTCGCCGAACTAACTGGGGGGAGCGACCAGAATGAATCGTGGCAGTATTGTGTCGCGTTCGGAGTCTTGACTGCCTTTGCCCACGCGGCGCCCGAGGAGGCGCTCGGCGTCTTCTTAAACCAATCCGTGCTGGGAATGATCGCCGCTGGCGTCCGCGGAATACCGATTGGCCACACCCACGCCCAACAGATCCTCGCCTATCTGCACGGCGATCTCGACGAACTCACGCGGTCGCTGGTTGGGCAAAACCTGCAAACGGCCGGCAGCGGCTCTCCTTATTACGAGGTGTTATGTCATGAACAACCACGACTCTATACGCGCCTGTTTCGCTCGTGAATTGGCCGGCGATGAGGCGAGTCTGTCGAAGCGCCACCGCTCGGCCGGCTGCGGCCTCGCCTTTCATCGCGACCACGATCACGACCACGATTCGGGCGGGGGTTACGGAGCCGGGCACACGGGCCGGTTCGCGGGCCCGGTGCGGCGAACATTCACGGTCGGTGTCGCCGGTCCGGTTGGCTCAGGTAAGACGGCCGTCGTCGAACGCCTGTGCCGCGATCTGTGGCCGCAGATCAATTTGGCCGTCATCACCAATGACATTTACACGCACGAAGACGCCGAGTTCCTCTCCCGCCGCAAAGTGCTGCCGCTCGAGCGGATTGTCGGCGTGCAGACGGGCGGCTGTCCGCACACCGCCATCCGCGACGACGCCAGCGCCAACTTGAGCGCGATCGCCAACTTCGAGCGACAGATTCCCGAATTGCAAATGATCATCATCGAGTCGGGGGGCGACAATCTGACCGCCTGCTTCTCCCGTGAGCTGGCCGATGCGCACATCTTTGTGATCGACGTGGCCGAGGGGGACAAAATCCCCCGCAAAGGAGGGCCCGGAATCTCGCAGAGCGACCTGTTGATCATCAACAAAATCGACCTGGCCCCGCACGTCGGGGCCGACCTGGACGTGATGCGCCGCGACAGCCGCAAGATGCGGGGCGAAAAACCGTTTCTCATGATCAGCCTGCGACACGGAGAGGGGGCTGAGGAGCTTTCGAAGTGGGTCCGTCAGCAGTTCGAATCACGGCGGAAACCTTCCTGACTCCTCCCGAGTTCGACGGCCTCAAGTTGGCGCGCCGCTCCGCGGGTCAAATCGGCGGCGTGCGCCT
>CAYWOV010000333.1:0-4841 GCA_964459965.1 uncultured Planctomycetaceae bacterium
CCAACGGAGTGCTGAGGACGGCGATGAGCGTCGGCACGGCGGAGGCCGCGGTAGGTCCGATATCGCCCAGAGCGCCGATGGCCGACTGTCGAACTTTGTCGTCAGAATCGTTTGCCGCGCGAATGAAAACGGGAACGAGCTTCGGGTTGTGGTCGAGCGCGAGCTTCCGGGCGGCCGCACGACGCGCAGCGACGTCTCCTGAGATCAACCGATCCGCAAGCGTTGCCTCCGTGGGCGGCGCAGTGGTGACGATGATGTAATGCGCGACGATCACCAGGGCGGCCACCCCGGTCGCGCCCGTGGCCGTCGCGAAGATCAACGAGCCGCGCCCCGCTCCGAACAATCGCAAACTTAGTCCCGCACCGGTCAAGAGAACCGCGCTGCCCAGCCAGCAAAAGTAGCCGACCGAGAACGATTGGGGAGAGACAAGACTGTGGTCGGCAAGTATGGACAGGTACATCGATCCGAGCCCGAGAGCGATGAGACCCGCGGTCGCCGCGAGCAGCGGCCTTCCGCGGGCCAACAGGAAAATACCGGTCCAAATCGCAATGTTGGCGAACCAGCCGGTCCGCTGGATGACGAGGCCGACCAGAAATGCCTGCCAGCCGTAGACGGAGCCGTTCGGCCGAACGCCGAGGTGATTCGCCAGGAAGCCCGTGTCGTCGAAAACCGGCAGGGCGAACGCGAACAGATAGACGATCAGGATCGCAAGCCAAAGCTTTCTGCCTGAACCTCTCGGTACGGCAGCGGGATCGCCACCCTTGTGCGGTTCGCTGGCCGGAGTGATCTCGACGGGTGACGGCGTTCCGTCAATTAAGGTCATCGTGCAGCGCGCCAATTCGATGAGGCATTCACGGACGCCATGCTACGCGGTTTCTCTCGGTGCGGTCAAACCCGGATCTTCGGGCGAATTCGCCGCTTCGTTGTCGTTCGCCCCGTTTCGCAGTTTCGCGATCCGTCCTAGAATGAGTGAGGCCACGAAGCCGACGCCGATCTCTTTTGCAGGAAGCGTTTGATGATGTCTTGCGCGCGACGTCCGAACGTCCGTGTTGTCGGGCTTGCTGTCTTCAGCATTGCCTCGTTGTTTGCGGCGCCAGTGGGGGCCTCCGACCCAAATGGCAAAGCTCCGGCCGACATGCTTCGGGCCGGCAAGCAAAACGAAGCCATTGTCTCGCTCAATCCGAACCGAACGGTCCTGTTGGATCGCGAGGGGAAGCGGCTGTTGGTGAAGACGCACGTCGTCTTGCGGGAGGGGCTGTTGGAGATGCTCTGCTGTCCTGCTCAAACCAAAGAGCACGAGTCAATCTTAGCGGTCGACGCGCGGGCCTATGTGATCCATGCCGGTCTGGTGGCTCTGGGTGCAAAACCGGGTATCCCCGTCCAGTATCGGCCGCAGTTCAAGCCGCCGTCCGGTCAGCCGATCGATATCTTCCTGCAATGGACCGACGCTCAAGGAAAACCACATCGTGTTCGGGCACAGGAGTGGATTCGCAACGCCACGCACCGGATGTACGTCGCCGCGTTCGACAAACTGCCGGCGGGACTGACTCTTCCCGAACGAGATGACGAACTGCCGATCCGCTACCATCCGAAGTTCAAAGAGCTCGCGTGGTTTGGCCCGATGTCGACCGCCCAACGGGACAAACTGCTGTCGCTGAGCCAGGACGCCGCCTATCAGAAGGCGATTCGCACGTTTTTCGCAGACGGCCAATCGAAGCAGCTCGAAGCCGGCTGGGTCTTTGTCGGCAGCGGCTACTATGTCGACGACAAGACGGGCGAAAAATCATACCTGGCCGAGGGGGGCGATCTGATCTGCGTTTCCAACTTTCCGACGGCCATGCTCGACCTGTCGGTCAAAAGCACCGACAAACAGGACGAAGGATTGCTGTTCGAGCCTTGGACCGAGCGGGTCCCGCCGAAGGGAACCGAGGTGACCATGGAGCTGGTCCCCGTCTTTGCAAAGAAGCCGCTGAAATAGCTGCGGTGACTTTGCCGGCGAAGTAGACACTTCGGCTTGCGGCTGTCGCACTCAGCAAAAGGGATCGCACGAAACGGCCCAGTTGCGTTTTCGTGCCGGATGTCCCGAGCGGTTGGAATTGCTTCAGATCCCTTGCGCGGCGGGGCCGATGCTATGGGGCTGGTAATTGCCGGCCGCACCCAAATCTGGCGTGGTTGCCGGTTCCCGGACGAGGATTCCGCTTATGACGTGGCTGAGGCAGAGGGATTCTCGCGGGCCATTCCAACGACGTTCGGTTCTCTTTGCCGGGTTCCCCGCCTTAGTTGCCACCGGATCGCTTTACCTGATTTTCGGACCGGCCTTTGCCGGCGAAGACGGCAAATCCAAGACGGCAAACGGAGCGAGAGTGGCCGCGGTCGCCCGTGACACTTTTAAACCGTTGACGCTCCTCACCGTTCCCAATCCGGTCGCCTCCGCGGCTCTCCCCTCGCAGTCGACTGCGGTAAGCACGACCGAAGCCGACCGGGTGGCCATACTTATGAACCTGGCACTGTTGGAGCAGGGGCGGCGCAGGCTGGCGGAGTGCTCGGACTATACGTGCACATTCTACAAGCAGGAGCGGATCGGGTCGGAGCTGACGGACGGCCAGTCCATTGAGCTGAAATTGCGGCACAAACCTCTCAGCATTTACATGAAATGGGACAGCGGGGACAAAGGACGCGAGTTGCTGTTCGTCGACGGGGCCGACGATAACCGCCTGACCGTTCATCCGGGCGGCTGGAAAGCGCGGCTGATTCCCGCGTTTAAGATCGATCCCGACGGGTCGCTCGCGCTCAGCGAGGCACGGCACCCCGTAACCATGCTCGGTCTCCTCAAACTTTGCGACGAGATTACCGGCCGACGCAAAAGCGACCTGCAACATCGCCACGCCGTGCGGTGCCGGCTGATCGAGAACGAGCCAATCAACGATCGTCCGTGTTTCTGTTTCGTCTCGACGTATCTCGATCGCAAATGTTCCGAAGATTACCGCAAGTCGATCCAGTACGTCGACAAGGAGTGGCTGCTACCCGTTTGCGTGAAGAATTACGTCTGGCCGGAAGACAAGCAGACGTTTTCGGACGACAGCGCGCTCGATGAAGCCACGCTCGTCGAGCACTACGCCTACTCCGAGCTGCAATTCAATCAGCAACTGGCCAGCAAAGACTTCGACCGATCGAACGAAGCCTACGGATTCAAACGCTGAGCGTTGGCCGTCAGATTTTGAGGTGCTTCAGCGCCTCTTCCGGCGAAACGACGTAGCTGAGATAGAACGGGCCGAATTCGGCGTAACGCGCGGAGGCCCGATCAAACCGCATCGTGTAAACGATGGCCTTGATATCTTCCGGCGACCGTCCCCAAAGCGTGACGCCCCATTCCCAGTCGTCGAAACCGGTCGACGCCGTGATCAGCTGACTCACGCGGCCCGCGAACTTCATCCCCGACGTCGCATGCTCGGCCATCAGGGCGCTCCGTTCGCTGAACGGAGTCTGGTACCAATTGGCCTGCGGATCGCGAATCTTGTTCATCGGATAAAAACACGTCACAGGCAGCGGCGGAAAATCGGGATATAGCCGCTGCTTGTTCATTGCCGGCAAACGCTGTGAGTAAGCATTGATCTTGGCCTGGTAGGCAGGATCTGTGTCGGCTGTACCCTCCTGCTTGAGCCGCTCGCCATACTGTTCGACCGTCGGAACATACTCGGACACTTCGGTGATCGAGACAAACGAGTAGCTCGGAACGAGAGCCGGACCGAGCAGGCTCGAGCGAATTGCCTGCCGAACGACATCGATCGCGAGCGGATCCGGGTCCATGATCATCAGCCCGAGATCGGCCTTGTGCCCGGAAACGATCGAAGTCTGCAATCGCTGAGGCGCTCCAGTGCGCTCCGGATCAAGCAGCCTCACCAGATCGGCCCGTCCCTTTGCGAGGGCCGCCTCATCCAGCCGATTCAGCTCTTTCTGGTCGACGCGGTAATACAGGTGCAGGCAGTGCCAGCCTTCGGTCATGCGGATTGTCGGTTCCGGCAGCGGCCGGGGAGCGGAATGCGGCGGATGGCTCACGGCGGAGAGGTCCTGCTTTGGTGGGGGTGGCTAAGTGGTTGCGCCAATCTTAGTTCACCGACCGAACACCCGAAAGCAAAGTGCAGATTTGAACCGCGGAAGCCGCTCGACGCGTCGCCATCCAGAGGCGGTCACAGTGCGAGGTCTCGCGCGGTCCGCCTGTTCCGATATTCCGCCCCTGACGGCGTTCCTTACTGCTTAACCTGGATCCAGAACTGACGATAGATGGTGACGTCGTTCCCATGGTCCATCAGGATTGTGTCGTAGCGTTGGACTCCCTGAACGCTAATGCCCGGGTAAACGTCGACCAAGGGCAGCCGATAGGCGGAGCGGCTTACCGGGATGGGGTAACGTGCCTGGACGGCAGGGGGCAGCACGTGACTGAAGTACGATCGGCGGTACATCCACCCGTTATCGTCGGCCGACACAGGCCGCACGCCGAAAACGCTCAAGCCCGCCGTCACCAGGACCACGACTCGCAACTTTGCGGACAAGCTCAATTTCACGGTCCTAACGCTCATAATAGGTTCCGGCCAAATGCACGTTTCGTTTTCGCGACGTCCTGCGGCCCAATTGTTGCCAATTGGCAACATTTTTCCGTCAAAAAGGGCACAATTCAGAGAAATGCATCTGCCGTGCCGCTCGTCGCTAGCGGCCCACGTCGAGGCACTTCAGCGTGTGGTCGTCGCGCATGTAGAGCCGGCCGGCGGAAAGGGCCGGCAGGGCGAATGTTTTCGTCGAAAAGATGGATGCCGAGGCCAGTTCGACATAGTGCTCAGGATCGC
>CAYWOV010000334.1:0-4837 GCA_964459965.1 uncultured Planctomycetaceae bacterium
TGGCCGAGCGCTGGAGCTGGAAGAGCTTTTGCCTCTTTGGACTCTGGGTTGCCCTTCCCTATTGCCTGTTTGCCAACTGGGTCTGGGGCGGAGGATTTCTGGCGCAGGCGGGGAAGAATTGGGGATTAGGCCACGGGGCCGTCGACTTCGCCGGTTCGGGAGTCGTGCACGCGATGGGGGGAGTCATCGGATTGGCCGGCGCAATTTGCCTAGGCCCGCGAATCGGACGCTACCTCGATGGGAAGCCGCAGGCGATGCCGGCCCACCATATCCCGATGGTCGTCTTCGGCACGTTCATCCTGGCATTCGGCTGGTTCGGCTTCAATCCCGGATCGACGCTGGCCGGTGCCGACCTGCGGCTGACGTCGATCGTGGTGAATACGATGCTTGCCAGCGTGACGGCCGGAATCGCGGCCATGTCTTTCATGATGATTCGGGGTCTGAAGCCAGATACGACGATGATGTGCAACGGCTTTCTGGGCGGGCTGGTCGCGATTACCGCGCCCTGCGCGTTCGTTGATTCGATGGGAGCGGCCGTGATCGGCGCCGTGGCTGGCGTCCTGGTCATGCTCGGAGTTCCCTTCTTCGACAAGCTGCAGATCGATGACCCGATCGGCGCCATTTCGGTGCATGGAATCAACGGCCTTTGGGGAGTCATCTCGGTCGGCATCTTTGCGAACGGAAAGTACGGTGCCGGATGGAACGGCGTCGAACGTGATGCCTTCAAGAATCTTCCCGGTAGCGGCGGCGTCGACGGCGTCAGGGGCATCCTCTACGGCGACGCGTCGCAGCTCTGGGCGCAGCTGCTCGACGCGGGCGTCCTCGTGGTGTTCGGATTCGTCACGGCCTACACCCTGTTCAAAGCGAGCAACTTCATCACTCCTCTTCGCGTGACGAAGGAGGTCGAACTTGCCGGACTCGACGGCCCGGTCATGGGAAACCACGCCTACCCGTACTTCATTTCAACTGGCAGCCATGGGGAGGGGGGCGAGTGATCGGGTGAAAGGGACGTTAATTGCGGCGGACGGTCAAGTCGTCTTGTCGAAGGCCCTGCTCCAGAGGAACGCAAACACCCGGGCAAATACTGGGTGTCCTGTGTCGGTGACAACCTAGCGTTTCCGAGTCGCATTCCACCATCGTCGTGCCGCCACGACGGACCAGACACCTTCCACGAGCCCAAAGGGCCACGCGCCTTGGAGGAAGCCATAAATGGACCCCAGAATGCAGGATCCCGCAAAGGCCAGGATGCACCACGCGCTTCGATCTTCCAACGCATAGAAAAGCATCATTGCCGTCACCGCGAACAGACCAAAGATCGTAAGTGAGTCCACCGAAGATTGTTCTCCCACACCGTCGACGGGATACGCGGCCGCTGCTGTCATCGAATTGCCCAGCAATCTCCAGTCCAACTTGCATTCGCTTCGGGCTCCTGCTCCTCGTCAAAATCCAAAGCATGCCGAAACCTGGCATTCCGCATGGACCAGGCTTCGATGGGAGCCGTTCGGACCGTCTTGCCTCCTCCTTTGCAGGAAGTTCTGTTTTCGCTGTGAGCTGCCTAAGCAAGCTGCAAAGCTCGCCTAGAGAGGCTGCAACGCCTGCTTCGCTGTGCGTGCAAATTGCAGGTAAACGCAAAATTAACTTGCAAATAACCGCTCGCAATTCTCGAACACGGGCAATTTGCACGGAACCCGACGCACGTGCGAAAACCGCAGTCCGGCCGCCGTACTTGAAATCTCCTGCTGAAATGAGGCTTAGCGCTCGTTAGGGTCGTTCGTGCGGCGCAACTGGCATGTCGTTTGCCAAAGGGCTTCAGGTTAAACCAAGCCGTTCTGCGCGCCGCGCGCTGAAACGCCGACCTCACCGAGCCCGGTTTGGGCTCGGCCCCGCGACCCGCTGAAGTCCTCTATTCTCACGATGAACATCTAGCCGTCCTGCGTCCGACCCCTGCCGGCCGCTGAGGAGTCTTCCGTGCGTCACTTGAAATCCATGCACATCAAAATTATCGGCGGTACCCTCGTGGCGATCATCGCTGCGGTCGGACTGGCTGCCGCCAACGGTGCCCTGCGGCTGCGGGCTGAGACCACGACGGATCAGACGTCCCCGGCCGAATCGCCGGCTGCCGCCATCGAGCTCGTCAAAGATAAGCCGCACACATTGATGGTGCCCGAAGACGTCCGAACGGCACTTGGCATCCGCAAAGACCAGACCGACATGATCGCCGTCGTCAAGCGACCCACGCGAACGCGGGGGCTCGTCATGCCGGGCTCGACTCTGCTAGACCCGACTCGCGTTTACCGCATCCGGGCTCGATTTTCCCCTTCGCCATCTTCGGCCGAGGTGATTCAAATCGGTCAAATTGCCGATCATTCGCGGCCAAATGGAAAAGCACCGACGGCCTTCCGCGAACTCCGTTCGGGCGACCGAGTGATCAAAGGTAATCTCCTCGCTGTCTTTTGCAGCGTCGACGTGGGCAATAAGAAAAACGATCTGATCGACGCCATGTACCAATTGGCGCTCGACGAACAGGTCCTCAAGCGGGCGGAGGCAAAGGCTGAGTCGGTCCCCGAGGTCTTTCTGCTCAATGCTCGCCGGAACGTGCAGGGCGATCGTAACGCGATCGAACGGGCCGTCAGCACTCTGAAGACATGGGGCATCTCCGACGAAGACATCCAAGCCGTGCGCGACGAGGCTGAGAACGTGAAGAAGCGCGAGGGGAAGCGCGACAAGGCCAAAGACGCGCAGTGGGCCCGCGTGGAGATTAAAGCGCCGGCCGACGGCGTCATTATCGAGCGGAATCTTTCGCTGCACGAGATCGTGGTGGACAACACCACCAACCTCTTCCAAATCGCCGACGTGGACAAGCTGTTCGTGACGGCGAACGTTCCCGAAGACGATCTGCCCCTGCTCGAATCGCTGCCCGATCAGCTCAGACATTGGACCGTGCAAACCGTCGGCAGCGCGCCCCTTGCCGGATCGATCGACGACATCGGTTACATCATCGACCCGAACCAGCACACGGCGGTCGTGAAAGGCTACATCAATAACGTCGGAGGCAAGCTGCGGGCCGGTCAATTCGTTTCGGCAACCGTCGAGTTGCCCCCGCCGCCGGATGTGGTCGAGGTGCCGATCGACGCGGTGGTGGATGATGGCCAGCAATCGATTGTCTTTGTGCAAACGGATGCACAAAAGCAGCAGTACACGATGCGCCGTGTCGAGCTGCTCCAGCGATTCGACACGACGGCCTTTGTCCGCAGCAAGCCGTTTCCGAAGGACGAACAGCTTTCGGCGACCGACATCGAATTCGGCATGCTTCCCAAGCAGCCGCTTTGCCCGGATGAGCGGATCCTGGTCTCGGGCGTCGGCGAACTCAAAGCGGTCGTGCTCGAAAAGGAGTCGACGGCGCCGAAGAAAGCTTCCGCCGGCTCTTGACGGGCCGGGATCAATTCACGATCAATTCACTGCCGGTTCGCCGTGCGTATCACCTTGCCTGCCTTCTCCCAGAACGGCTCGTCGACGTCAGGGCAAAACTTCGCCATCAGTTCCTTCAAGGCCCGAACTTTCGCTCGCAGCACCCGATCCGTTCGCGTTCGATACTCGACGTAGTCCTCGTCGACAATCAAATTGGCAAAGAGTTCGGCCTTATCCTCTTCCACACCCGTGGTGGAATAATAATTGAGGAAGCCGGGGAACTTGTCCGTGAGCACTTGGGCGTCCGCGACCAACTGCGCATTCTTGCCGCCCGTTCCGTACTTGAAGTCCGGGCGATTCAAGGAGGCCCATTGTTTGTCCTCGTACACCAGGCCGTCGTCTCGGTAATCGATCATGTGGAAGAATTCGTGATGGATCACCTTGCAGAGATACTTCCGATCGTAGCCGCCGCGAATCACATCGAGATACAGCGTGTCGTGCTCGAAATCGGGAATCGCGCCTCGCAACTGCCCCGCGTACGCAAGGTCTTTGCAAAGCACCACGCGCTTGAGCCCAGAGCGCTTGATCAAGGACCGAGGATAGAGCGTGAATTCGCGGGCGAAAAGCGCGGCATACCGATCGATCTCGTCTGCGTCGGCGACATGCCCTTCGATCTTGCCGTACGTCGTCTTGACAGGAAAAACCGGGTCGGCCGCCACGATCGAGATGTCGTACGTCTGGCCAATCTGCGCGAACAACGCCCGACTGTTCCCGACGAAGGGCGCGTGGTCCTGGCCGTCCCCACAGCCGAGTACGACCAATGCGAAAAAAGCCAGCAGCGTGAAGAATCGACTCAAAGCAAGCGGCACAGCGTCCACGCCGCAACCATAAGGCTGTTTCGAGCCGCTTTCAACAGCGATTGACAGCTTGACGTTTTTTCCAGCCTTCCCTAATGTCTCACCTGCCCTGTGGCTGGTGCATTTGGGCCGCTGCATTGGAGTAGGGCCAGACGCGATCGGCGGCGTCGGATCGCCTCTCGCCGTACCGCCAACACTCGACAAACGGAAACGACTGGACAAGACGATGGCTGATTTGATTCCTCCCCATGGCGGCTTGAGCGAACCTGTTTGCCGCACGGTCCCCTCCAGCGAAGTTGCCGCGTTTCAATCCCAGGCGGCAGGGCTGCCCAAGGTGCCGGTCTCGCAGGCCGACCTGTCGACCATCTACCGCATCGCGGACGGCACGCTGAGCCCGCTCACCGGTGCCATGAACCGTCAGGTCTACAACCGTGTCCTCGACGAATCGGTCATCGAACACGATGGCAAGCTCTACGCCTGGACGATTCCGCTCGCCTTTCCCGTCACCAAACAGCTGGCAGCCACGCTTTCGCCCGGCAAGAAAGTCGCCCTGACGTCGCCCGAAGGCCAGA
>CAYWOV010000335.1:0-4826 GCA_964459965.1 uncultured Planctomycetaceae bacterium
TCGAATTTTTTGAGAAACGCCGCGCGCGGGCGCTCATCGCCTGCGAGAATTCCGCCCGACAAAGAATCGACCCCGATGCACGGCTTGTGGGGGTTGCCGCTGATCGCTGCCAACAGGGGAAATCCGTCACCCAGTCCGAGCGAAAGAAAGGCTTCGCCCTCGGGCAGTCGTGCGACCGTGCGATTGATGATGGCACCAACCGCGAACACACCGGCCGGGCAAATTCGCCTGGCTTCGCGAAGTCGCCGCCGCATTTGGCCCGATTCGCAGGGGAGCCGCGTATTCAAAACGTCCAGGGGGACATTGGCCCGCCTGAGAATCCCCGCGGCGAGTAGTAGCGCCTTCGTTCCCGGTGCGTCGGGATGGACCAACCGAAAGGCGACCGACTGAACGTAGTCTGGCAGTTCCATGATTGATGGGGACAATCGCGGCGGACCGGGGGTTCGCGAAGAGGCGAAAACCCGCAAGGCGACACGGCCGCCGGATCGAGATTGCGAATTTCAATGATTGTGTGAGGTTCGCCGGCGAGTACCGGCAAGGAGGAGGCGAATAATTGCCAAATCGCCCGGTCGGGTCAAGGGGAAGTCGTGACCGGCACCAGCCGCACGCCTCGCAGAATCATGACACTTTTGTGAGGAATCGTCGTCGGCGTGATCTGCAACGTACGCCAGCCGGCGGCCGCGAACTCCACAGTTCCGGCACGGACCGGCTTGAAGGTCCTCGGACCGCCCGTGTTGGGAACGGTGGCCTGGAGCGAGGCCGCGTCGACCGTGATAGTGACCACGCTGCCGGCGTTGGCCGCGTCGCTGGCGCAGTCGAGTTCGACGGCGTAGCGCCCCGGCTTGGGGACTTCGAATCGCCAGGTCACCGTTTCATCGCTCCTCGTCCAATTCGCCAACTGCGGTTTCGACCCGCCGCCATAATGGACTTCTCCGCTAACTTGGGCGAAGGGGATCTCGAGCGTCAGCGCGGCGTCGGATGCGATCTCCGCGGGCCGCGGGTCGGGTTTGCCGGATGCGCGCTGCCGCTCGGCCGCCAGCCGCACCAATCCCCATGCGGTGCCCACGACGATCGCCATCACAATCGGGATCACGAGGGCCGATTTGACGATTTCGAGCGCTACGTTCTTATTTGCCGCCGCATTGCTCACGGTCAGACCCTCAGGAAGATTCGCTGTTTGTAAAGGAAGAACAAAAAGAGCCATTTCAAGAAGAGTCCGCCGCCTTCGCGCAGCGTGTCGTGCATGTGGTTCGAAAGGGCGACCTTGGACAAAGCGTCAAAATCGATGATGTGCTGCCCGACGTAGACCGTGATGGCATTGGCGCCGATCACGACGAAAAACAGCACCAGTCCGCGGACCTTCCAGACGTCGACGACCAGATAGAACAGGGAAAGCAGCAACAGGCTCCAGCCGCTGGTCCACAACACGAATGAACTCGTCCACAGATTCTTGTTGAAGGGGAAGACCGTGTTCCACAAGTAGGCCAGCGCGAGGCTCACGATGCCGGCGATCGCCAGTCCGCCCGCTTTGGTCACGCCCCCGCGATCGGCCCGACGCAGCCAGTGCCCGGCCGTCACGCCGAATAAGACAGTGGCAATCGCGGGAATCGTCGAGAACAGCCCCTCCGGATCGCGGACGATCTTATACAGGTGGCCCGGCAGCACGTGTCGATCGATAAAGTCGCCCACGTTTTCGCCGGGGAACAGGCTGCCCGTTTCAAAGCCGGGCACGGGGATGTATTTCAGCGCGGCCCAATAGCCCAAGAGAAGTCCAATCGCGGCCAGAAACTGGTTCCGCGGCCGCGTGTAAAGCGCGATCAGGGCGGCAAATCCGTAGGCCAGGCCAATCCGTCCCAAGACGCTGGGAAACCGCACGTGTGAGAATTCGGTCACCAGCTGGCGATGGCCGCTGCTGTCCTCTGCGAAGTGGATCGAGAAATCGAAATTCAAGATGCCGTTGACGACCAGTCCCAGAAGGATCAACAGAAACACGCGGCGAAGGATCCGCAGTTGCAGCCGCAGCGAACTTTCGCCGCGGCCGAAATGGGAGGCAAAGGAAAAGGGGACGGCCACGCCGGCAATGAACATGAAGAGCGGGAAAATCAGGTCGTAGAACGAGAAACCGTTCCACTCCGGGTGTTCCGTGTTCCGGGTGGCGATCATGCGAAACGTTTCCGATCCGCTCAGGACGGCGACCGCCTGCAGTAAGTCCTCCCCGCCGATGATCCAGAACATGTCGAAGCCGCGGAGCGCGTCCAGCGACATCAGCCGCGTCGACGCCGAAGTTGACGCCAAAGCGGGCGGCGGGGAAACCTTTGGCGCTGGAACAGGACCCTTAACTGGCATAACCCTCTCCGGAAATCGCCGCCTCGCGGCGCGGACTCATTCGCTAACGAGAGTTTATTTGACACACCAACCGCGAGGGACTACAAGGGACTGAAAGTTTTCCTTTCGTCTCCCGCCCCCCACAGCGGTCGAATGTGCGGAGGATCAAGATGTCAATGCGATCGATGGTTCCGGCGTGCGTCTCGGGTTTGGTTCTGGCAGGCCTGTTTTTTCTGGTCCAGGCAATGCCGAATCGGGCCGGGTCCGAATCCCTGGCCCGGGCCGACACCGGAGCTGCACGGGGCATCAAATCTTCGGTTTATCTGGTCCAGCCGGGTGCCGCCGCCCAGCGCGAATTTCTCGGCATGCTGATCCAGGCCGTTCCCGGCGATGTGATCGAGTTTGCCGCCGGCAAATTCAATTTCGACATGGACCTCGAAGTTTCGACGAACAACATCACCATCCGCGGCCAGGGCCCGGACAAGACGATCCTGTCGTTCAAGAACCAGCACATGGGTTCCAAAGGAATTGAGGCGACGGGCGACAATTTCGTCATCGAAAATCTCGCGGTCGAGGATACGCGGGGGAACGCGATCAAAGTCGTCGGCGCGAAAAACGTTGTCTTCCGCAACGTGCGGACCGAATGGACGGGCGAGCCGAAGACCTCGAACGGGGCGTACGGCGTGTACCCCGTCCAGTGCCAGAACGTGCTGATCGACGGCTGCATTGTCCGCGGGGCGGCCGACGCGGGCGTTTATGTCGGCCAGTCGCGCAATATCGTGGTGCGGAATTGCAAAGTGTTCGAGAACGTGGCCGGCATCGAAATTGAAAACTCCTTCGACGCCGACGTCTACGACAACTACACCACCAACAACAGCGGCGGCATCCTGGTCTTCGATCTGCCCGGCCTCGACCTGCACAACGGGGGCCGCGTCCGCGTGTTCCATAACAAGGTGCCCAAAAACAACCACGCGAACTTCGGCGCGCCGGGTTCCAGCGTTTCCAACGTCGCCCCCGGCACGGGCGTGCTGCTGTTGGCGATGGACAATGTGGAAATCTTTGAGAACGAAATCTCCGACAGCAACACGTGCGGCATTCAGGTCATCAGCTACATCCTGACGGGCAATCCGATCAACGACCCGCACTACAACCCGTACCCCGAGCACGCCTATATTCACGACAACCACATCACGGGCGGCGGCAAGAAGCCGGGCGGCCGTTTTGGAAAGACTCTGGCGAGCGTGCTGGGCGAGCCCTTTCCGGAGATCTTTTACGACGGCGTGCACGATCCCAAGAAGCTCAAGGACGGCAAGCTGCCGCCCGAACTGGAAATTCGCTTCCAAAACAACGGCGACGTGGCCTTTGCCAACATCCATTTCGACAAGCTGAACCCGCAAGACATTGTGGCGGGCAGGGCGAACGTCGATCGCAACATCGCCGCGTACACGGGATCGTTCCCGAGCCTCGCCGCGATCACTCTCCCCCCGCATGGGGCCGCCGATCCGGCCAGCGACACGTCGGCTCAAATTTACCGCGCCGCGCCGAAGAAACTTTCGGAATACGGCTTCTTTGAAGGCAATGGCAGCACGCAGCAGCCGGTTGCCGGCGTGATCCCTTACGACCTCAACACGCCCCTTTTCTCCGACTATACGTCCAAGCACCGGTTCGTCCGCATCCCGGCGGGCACCACGATCGCTTACCACGACGACGACGCGTTCGGCTTCCCCGTCGGCAGCCAGATCGTGAAGACCTTCGCGATGCCTCACGATCTGAAGGACCCGTCAAAGGGCGAGCGGCTGATCGAGACGCGGGTCATCGAGCACAAGCCAAGTGGCTGGTACGGTTACGCGTACGTCTGGAACGACGAACAGACCGAGGCGACGCTGGCCCTCGGCGGCACGACGGTCGACGTCAATTGGAAGCATTCGGACGGCTCGACGCGGACGAACAACTACGTCGTGCCGCACGCCAATCAATGCAAAAGCTGCCACGTCGCGGCCGAGAAGACCTTCCTGCCGCTGGGACCGAAGGCTCGCAATCTCAACAAAGAGTTTGCCTACCACAGCGGCAAGGAAAATCAATTGGCACACTGGACGCACATCGGCGCTCTGACCGGTGCGCCGGATCCGGCCCATGCTCCGCGTGCCGCACGCTTCGACGACCCGACCACCGGCTCCGTCGAGCAGCGAGCCCGCGTGTGGCTCGACGTGAACTGCGCTCACTGCCACAACCCGGGCGGACCGGCCCGCACCACGGGTCTCGACCTGCGTCTGAGTCAGGACAATCCGGCGAAAATCGGCGTGTTCAAATCGCCGGTCGCCGCCGGTCACGGTTCCGGAGAGCACCGGTTCGACATCGTTCCCGGCAAGCCGGATGATTCGATCGTCATTTACCGGCTTGAATCGACCGAGCCGGGCGTGATGATGCCCGAGCTGCCCCGGCGTCTCGTGCCCGACGAAGCCGTGAGCCTGCTCCGCGAGTGGATCGGCCAGATGAAGGCC
>CAYWOV010000336.1:0-4826 GCA_964459965.1 uncultured Planctomycetaceae bacterium
TTGCGGGTTCTGTTCCGAAAAACCGGTGAACCACGTCTCTTCGACGTCCGCCTTGCCGTCCCCGTCCGTGTCCTTCATCCAGACGACGCGTCCAGAAAGCGTGACGATGACGCCGCCGCGCCACGGTTGGACGCCGGTCGCGAACAAAAGATGATCGCGAAAATCGTGCGCAGTTTCAAAATATCCGTCGCCGTCTCGGTCCTCGAGCAGCCGCACGCGCGACAGTGGCAGTCCGCCCGGCTTGGGGCCGTTGGGATAATCGCCCATCTCGACGACCCACATCCGCCCGTTTTCGTCGAAGGCCATCGCCACCGGGTCGAGCACCTGCGGCTCGGACGCAGCTAATTCGACCTTGAGCCGCGGATCGGCAAGTTCCAGCAGCGACAGCGACTCTTTGGCGGAAACTGGGCTATTGACCGCCGGTCGGACAGGATCGCGAACGTTCAGCGGGCCAACGGCGTCGGCCGTTGCACCTAGCGATGCGAGTAAAGCAAGCCCGACACAGGCGTAACAATAAGGCCTGAATTCGCTCCGCAGCCGGGCCATCGTCTGCATAGGAATGTCGCTGCAACTTGGGTTGGGATGAAAGCTCAACATACTTCTGTGGAACCGCGCGAGCAACGGCGGATCTACGAACTCGCAAGCCCCGGCAGGAGCGCACGACTCACGCCTTCCGGGACAGGTGACTTACTGGCGCGACGCGTCCGATGCCGCAGCCCGCAAAAGACGGAGGGCGCCTTCGACGAGCATTTCGCCGGAACCGGGCTGGACGGCCGAGTTGGTCACCTCGTATCCCCCGCCCGCGTAGGCCGCCCGCGTCGGGATGTAGAGCGTCTCGACGCAATTGGAAAGCTCGACGACAAGCGTCGTGCGGAACGGCGAACCGCGTTTGATCGCCAGACCGAGATCAACAAACACTTCGCCGGGCAGGCAAACGATTGCCACGTCTCTTCCCAGGCAGATCGCGTGGATCTCAACGGGGATCGAATCGCCGCTGCCCGCCAGGCTGTGCGACAAACCGAACTTCAGATAGTCCTCCGGGTGACTGTAAGGCGGTTGATTCCGCAGGCCGTCGAGCATGACCGTCTTGTAGGCCATCACGTGCTCGAAGAAATCGACTTTTTGACCCACGCGAGCGGCCTTGAGTAGCAACTCGGATCGTTTGACGTCCGCTGCCGAGATTTCCGGCAAGGGCAGACGGACGGTCATCCTTTGTATGCGAAGGTTGGGCCGTGCGAGAGGTCGCAGTGTCGTAACGGCCGCCTTGATGGTTTCCGCCAAGGATTGGCCGATCACGTCGGTTCGGTTTCGCTCCGGTCGACTGGGATTGATGTGATTGATGTCGCCGCAGCATCCGTTTCCGAAGATCGAAATGAGGCCCGGTCCCAGCGATTTCCGCAAGTCCTGCTCGACGTAATACGGATAATCGCCGCTCCAGTACAATCCGCCGACGGTATCGAGATGAAGCGCAAAGTTGCTGAAGATGCCCAGTGGTTTCTCGTCTTTGGCCGACCGCACCAAGAGCAAGCCGACTTCCGGATCGATAGGTCCAGCGGACCGGATGACGTCCGGATTCTTGAGATTCATCCAGGTGCGGATGCTTCCGTCACGCATCACGAACCTTCGATTGAATGAAATTGGCGTCGTCTGGGTTGCCGACCCAGCAAATAAGGAGACAGGTCCCGCCGCCTGCCTGGCGTTGACGATCGCTTCGACGATGCGGTCGATCAGCGTCTCGGAATAGCGCGGTTTGTGCGAGCCGGCTTTCGCGCCGAGAAGCTCGTAAAGGTCATGACCGTAATCGGGCGCCGTATGCGAGTGCGTGGCACACACAATGATGTTCGGCGCTGGGATTCCTGTCTTCTCGGCCGCGCGGCGCCGGACCTCGGCCGTCAAGTCGGCGGCAACGCCCGTCAGATCGCAGACGACAATCGCAGCCCGTTCTGCGTCGCCAACAAACACGACGGCTTTTGCTTTCAACGGATCGTGCATTCCAGCCGCCAGGCGTTCATAGTAATACCCGGCGATCGGAAACCCCGGCGGCGGCGTGATGTCGGTTTCGGCGACTCCCACGCGCGTTTCGGCTCGGGCGGCAATCGGGAGTACGAGGCAGACAATCCAGGCGATGACAGGGAATCGTCGTCGAAACTGTTGCATGCTTATGTTCCCTCGAGGCGCTTTTCCTCGGCTTGTTCGGCAAGCCAACTGCTTACGCGTTGGAGTGGGTCCTGACAAGGCAGGCCGTCAGCCTACGCCGCTCGGTTTTTTCGATCAACGCCGCTAAATCGGCGCGGTTGAAACCTCGGCCTGGACTTCCCAGCTGTTGACCGAAACTTTTCCATTCGAGAGCCCGGCCGGGGGATTTTTTTGGCTCGTGGGCGGACTTTTTTGGCTTTTTTGGGGCGCTAGAAAAATGGCAGAGCAACCCAAAAAAGTCGCGCGGACCCCAAAAAAGTCCGCGGCACGCCAAAATAAATCCCCGCCGCACTCCAAAAAAGTCCGACTTTCTGTAGGCCCCGAATTCTCCTAAGTCATTTTATCCGTTTGACTTGCAATTCAAAAACAGCCGATTTTGATTTGAACAACTGGGCCCTCTTCGGTTATAATGCGGGCAGAGATGGTCCTTCCCTTCGCGCCGGCCGTGTTGGCAGAACCCGCTGAGGTTTACTAGACCCTATCCAGACGCCGCCTGAGTGTTTCCGCGATTTACCACTGCTCCCGCCCCTTTCGCTCCGCGATTGAATCCGTGCTTTTCTTCTGCATGTTTCTGCTCGCATTGGCCCGATGTCCGGTTGACGTGGCGGCTGAGATTCTCGCTCTGCGGCAGCAGTTGGCGATTTACCGGCGGACGCTCCCGCGACCACGCTTGCGCCGACGTGATCGGCTGTTTTGGGTCTGCCTGGCGGGGCTACGCGTTTCTGGTTCTGTCGCACGACCGCCGCCGCGTGCTGCACTTTGGCGTCACCGCGCACCCGACCTCGGCCTGGACCGCCCAGCAGCTGACCGAAGCCTTTCCCTTCGAGAGGCCGCCCCGTTTCGTTTTGCACGACCGCGGCGGCATCCAAAATGTCTGCCCGATCCCCGCCTCCAATACTCGCGCACAGACCAAAACATCGCCGATGGACTTTTCGGGAACCACGCTCAATGCGCCAGGACAACTTGAGCGGGATTGATCGCCCGATACATTCCCTTATTGGCGGTGATCTCGAAGGCCTTGGGGACCGACTCGATCCCGGACAGGACATGGGTGATTGTGGGCTTAAGCTGCACGCGCGACGAGGCCACCAGGCGGACTGTGTGCTCCAGATGCGCCTGAGTACTGATGTCTGGAAAGACGTAGCGCAGGCTCCGTTCGCGCAGCCGATCAATGTCGATGTTCAGCGGGCCGCCGAACCAGGAGACGCCCACAATTCTTCCTCCCGAGCGGACCGCGTCGACGGCTTGCATCAGCGTCTGATGACCAGCCAATCCTTGTTTCGCGCTTCCGCCGGCACACTCGAAGACCACGTCCGCACCATTTCCGCCCGTCAGATCGCGGATTACGGAGACCGCGTCACAGGTGCGCGCGTCGAGGGCATGGTCGGCGCCCAGTTCACGCGAAATGCGACACGCCTCGTCGCGCACGTCGACTGTGATGACCAATCCCGCACCGCTCAGACGGGCAATTTGCAGGCATTCGAGCCCCATACTCCCCTGGCCGAAAATCGCGACGGCGTCTCCGATTTGCAATTGGGCCGTCTCGACGGCTGCCACGCTGTCGCTGAGCGACTGCAGACAGGCCGCCTCGCTGTCGGAGATGCGATCGTCGACTTTGACGAGAGCGATCTCGGGAAGCGAGGCGAGTTCAGAAAAACAGCCGGGCAGATCGAACCCGATGACGGGACCTTGTCTGCAAAGATTGCTCCGTTCGGAGCGGCACAGAGCGCACTGGCCGCACGGGAGCTTGGCCCGGGCTGCGACCCGGTCACCCGGTTGAAACCGCGCGGTGTCGGAGCCCCCTTCAACGACACGCGCGCAGAACTCATGGCCAAAAAGCTGCAGTGGGGCCTCGAGTTCGAGCCGGCGTTTCACGCGGTCATAGGCGAGCGTCGGAATACCCTGCGCCAGCAGGGCCTCCGTGATGCTGGGTTGGACGCAAAGCGGCTGAACAATGACGTGGCCGGGTCGCCAGGCTGGCTCGGGAATCTCCTCGAGCCGCATATCGCCGAAGGCGTGGAATCGCCAGGCTTTCATCCTTCAACTCTCCGGACAAACTTCTGTAACGAGTGGCAGTCGGCCGATACGAGTCCCCGGTTTCCTCCGGCCGACATCACGACTTCTGCGACATAGATGTCGCCGCGAGAATCAACGCAGATTCCGTGGGGAGCAAAGAAATCACCTGGTGCACAAGGATCATGGCCTCCTCCCCAGCGGGCCAAGAGTTCGCCGCTTTGGGAAAAGATGCTAACCCGACCCCCCGTGGCATCGGGTGCCGGCGCGCGGGTGCCGGGCCACATCCCCGCGCGAAATCCCAATTCGGCCACATAAACGTCCCCAGCGCCAACGATGCAGATTTGACACGGTCGCGCAACGTCGGTCCACTCCGCGAGGTAACTGCCGGCGGAATTGAAGAGCTGGATGCGGCTGTTCTCGCGGTCCGCCACATACACGGTCCCGTCAGGACCCACGGCAATTCCGTGAGGGACCTGAAACTGGCCGGGTCCGCTCCCCGGTTCTCCCCAAGAAAAGAGAAGCCGCCCGTCCGGGTCGAACTTGTGGACCCGCGCATTCCCGTAGCCGTCGCTGACGTACATTTCGCGGTTAGAAGAAAGAGCCAGGTTAGTCGG
>CAYWOV010000337.1:0-4825 GCA_964459965.1 uncultured Planctomycetaceae bacterium
TGTTTCCGTGTTACGGTATGCAGTGGGGCACGGCAGTCTACCTCTACCCGATCGAGGAAACGCTGACCGAGATTTACAACGGTGCGCCGCGCCCCGAGCAGCTGATCGAGGCTCGCATGTTTGGCGGAAAGTGGGAACAGGAGGGCCGCCGCTGGCGGCTCCTCTGGACCCAAGATGCGATCCGCGATTTTTACCTGAACAACGTGCTGATCCACGAAATCGGCCACACTGTCGACGATCGCAACACACGCTTCGTCGATCGCGAGCGCTACGCAAACTGGTTCGCCGTCGAGTACGGTTATCGCGCGTCGCGTGGTCGGCGTAGCGGGAAGGGATGACGGCTGAGCCGGACTTGCCGCCCAGGCGTCATTCATCCTTCGTCGTGGCATTGATGAGATCAAGCAGCCTGCCTGCCTCGATGCTTACGTCGTGATCGCGTGCGACTCGTTCGGCGCCCGCGCGTCCCATCCGCTCAAGCTGCTCGATCGGTGCGTCGAGGAAATCCGCCATCGCAGTCGCCGTCTGTGCGACGTCGCCCGCAGGGACGAGCCAACCGGTTTGGCCCGGTTGAACCAACTCGGGGATGCCGGCGACATACGTCGAGATCACTGGCCGTCCCAGCGCGAGCGATTCCATGATCACGACGGGCAACCCCTCGGCAAAGCTGGGGAGAACGAGGCCTCGCGAATCGAGTATTTCTTGCCGCACCTGTGGACCGCTCATCCAGCCGGCGAGCCTGACGTTCGAAGCGAGCGCAAGCTGGTCGATCCGCGTCTCGATCTCTTTGCGGAGAGGACCGTCGCCAACGATCACGATCTCGAAATCGCGCCCGTGCTCTTTCAGCCGCGCCGCCGCCTCGATCAGCACGAGTTGCCCCTTCTGCTCCGATAGCCGGCCGATGTTGATCAACCGCGGTCTCGGGGAGGGCGGGGTTGGAGGAGCGCCCAAAAAGTCGCGATCGAGACCGCAATGCACGACGTGCACCTTGGCCCAATCGCGAAATTCGGCCCATCGCCAGAGCTGGCTTCGCCCATAAGAACAGATGCAGACGACGAAAGCCGCGTGGCGGATTTTCTCACGGAGCCCGAGGGAAACGGGCCGATCGAATTCCTCGGGGCCATGGACGGTGAAACTAAACGGCGGACCTCCCAACAGCCGACAGAGCATCGCGACGGCTGCCGAGTTCGTACCGAAGTGGGCATGCAAATGTTCGATGTGATCTAGCGCCGTCCAATTGCACAGCACGCAGGCCTCTGCCAAATAAACCAAATGAATCATCAAGCCACGATCGGAGAGCCGCCCGAGGCGCCAGCTTGCCGCAAGCGCGCCGCCGAACGCCCGGGAGCGTGTGAAAGCCGCCGCGACCAGTGCCGACAGCAGTCGCAAAATCCCAACGTCGAGGATCCGCCGTGTTCGGGCCGCTTCGGCAATGTCGTCCTGATCGACGAGCGGCGTATTCCAACCGCGGACCGCGTAGCGCTCAACCGGCACGCCCTTCGCCTCAATCGCCGCGATTTCGCGACGGATGAAGGTCTGGCTGGCCATCGGGTACTGATTGATGAGGTACGCGATCTTCTTCAACGCGGCTTCTTCCCGGCCCTTTTCCGCTACTTCTCGAAAGGGGTGATTCTAGAGGCCGGCAGAAATTCGTGCGCGGTCCTGCCCATCGGTGACGGAGAGAAAACTTAAACCGGCAGCCCGCGTGCCTCGCGGATGCGGCGGACTTCGTCGACGACGTCCGCGATCAGCTCGCCGTTCCGGCGGATCGCCCGGTATTCCATCGCATTGACGGCCAGATTGGCGACGATTGTCAGGATGGAAAAAACCAAGTGCACACGCGCAGGCGAAACCGCTCCAAGGCCGGGCACTGTCCAATCTGTTCTGTCGACCGAGAGGGCGCCTAACGGGATGTTCGAGATCAGTAACAGCAGACAGATCGCCATCACGGGAATCGTGCGGTATTTGAGTCGGCGGTTTTCTTCGCTCCAGCGTCCGTCGAACTTGTACGCCTGCCTTGCTTCGTCCATCCAGCGACTGGTCCCCATGAAATAGGTCAGTAGGACTGCATGAACCAGTGCCGCGAAGATCAGTGCCGCGACCGAGACCAAAAGGTGATAACTCAACAACTTGCGTGTCGCCGGCGCCACGCTCCGCGGATCGCCTATCGCAAAACCCAAAATGAGTGCGGCGAGCAGCAAAAACGTGCCGACAATCGTCAGCGTCAAAAAAATCCGCTTCACCGCACGCACCTCGTGGGATCATCATTTCGTTCGTTCGACGACCGCCGGTCGAATGTGCGTCTCGTTGATATCATGATCGCTCTGTGCAAACGTTGATGCTCCCCTGCGAATTGTAGAGAGATCGACCCCCCTATGAAAATCACCCGCATCGACACCTTCCCCGTGCGGATTCCTCTCAAGCCAGAACGGCAGATGATTTCCGCGCTCGGCGTGTACGATACTTCAGAGTACGTTCTGGTCCGCGTGACGACGGACGCCGGGATCGAGGGCGCGGGCGAAGCGACTGTGCTGCCGCGGTGGAGCGGCGAAACAGTTTGGGGCGCGCAGGCCCTGATTGACCGGATCTTCGCGCCGCACCTTGTCGGCTGCGATCCGAGCGATATCGCAGGCATCGCGGCAGTCATGGACCAGGCGGCAGAGGACAACTGGTTCGCCAAGTCGGCCATCGAAATGGCCTGTTGGGATATTCGCGGCAAGGAGGCGAGCAAACCGGTCTACGCGCTTCTCGGCGGACTGACTCGGCCCCGGGCGATACGCTGCCGCTTTTCGATGGGTGCGTACAACCCGGATCGCGCGCGTCGACGAGCAACGGAACTGATCGAGACAGGGTTCGACACGATAAAGATCAAAGTCGGCACTCAAGTTGGCGCGGATATCGAACGCGTGCGCACGGTTCGCGACGCAATCGGCCCAGGGCCGGTGATCGTGATCGACGCCAACGGAGGCTATGACGCAAAAACGGCCATTGCCATGGCCGGGGAAGTTAAAGATTGCCAGGTGTTTCTCTTCGAGCAGCCAACTCCGCGCGGAGATTTTTCCGGCCTGGCCGAAGTCCGCGAGACGATTCGTCCTGAAGTGATGGCTGACGACATTTGTTTCGATCTGGCCGATGCGGTCGAGTGCATCCGCCACCGCGCCTGTGACGTGATCAGCGTCTACCCAGGTAAGAACGGTGGAATCGCCAAGTCGAAGCAAATCGTCGACTACGCGGCCCGACATGGCGTGGCCTGCAGCATCGGCTCAAATCTCGAACTCGACATCGCCTCGGCCGCTATGTGTCACCTGGTCGTCGCTTGTCCGAATATGAATATCGAGAAATACCCCGGCGACATCATGGGTCCTGACTACCATGCCGTTTCCGTCGTGAAAGACCCGCTCGAGATTCGCGGCCCATCGATCACGACTCCCGACCGTCCGGGGTTAGGCATCGAGGTCGATTGGAAAGTCGTGGAAGCCAACCGTTGTCCCTGGTAGCGTTGGGAGAGGACGGAAGGACGTGGAATGCATCGGCCAAGATGGCCGAAGGCCGCAAGTCTGGTTCATCATTCGTCCTTCCGCTTCCAGTCGTTCTTGAGGGAGGTGCCGATGGCCGTCAAGAAAAAATCGTGGCGAGAGAAGTTGGCGGATGGCAAAGATCTTCCGAAGGTCGGCCCGATAGGCGGGAAGATGACTTTGCGGTGGGGCACGGGCACAATGGTGATTCCTTCGCCACGCGAGGTGGACGAAGTGATGCGAAAAGTGCCCAAAGGCAAACTCATCACCATCAATGAAATCCGGATCTACCTCGCAATAAAGCACCGTGTCACGATTGGTTGCCCCATCACCACCGGTATCTTTGCCTGGATCGCTGCGCATGCCGCCGAAGAGGCGGCAGAAGATGGGGCCAAGCGCATCACGCCGTACTGGCGGACGCTCAAATCCGGCGGCGAACTCAATCCGAAATACCCTGGAGGAATACCGAATCTCAAAGTCCATCTCGAAGCGGAAGGGCATCGCGTTGTGAAGAAAGGAAAACGATATCTTGTCGCTGATTTCCAGCAGGCGCTTGTCAAGCTATAAACAAACAAGAGCCGCATCTTCGTGATCCATTCCAGCACTGGTACGCCGGTTCAGCGGCATGAATCCTTCCGAAACGATTCTCTTCGCCGTTGCGACGGTGCTTTACGTCGTCACGATGTTATTCGTGATGCAGATGGCCAGCGATGTCCGCGACCGACGTCCCTGGTTGGTGCTGTTTGCTGCCGTGTTCGCGCTATTCGCGTTTCGAGTTCTGGCTTTCTTTATCTCGACGCAGACACGGCAGGAATTCGGCCCGTGGCTGCAGGCTCTTGTTTCCGCGCTGCTATTAACGTCGGTTTTCTACTTTCGACGTATCAGCATCGCCGAGCGGGAGAGTAAGGCGCTCGCAAAGCGGCGCACGGCCGAGCGCGACGAAATTGAGAGCCGCTACCGCGCCTTGGCCGAGCTTTGTCCAGATGTGAAGTATGTTAACGTTGGTGGCCAGATCAGCTATGCAAACGCGGCCGCCGTGCGGTTTTTTGGCGCGAAAGGTGTGCAGGACCTGTTGGGCCGGTCTCCGATCGAGTTGGCCGCGCCGGAATCAAGAGAAAGTGTCGCGGCACGGCCTCGTGAACTAAAAGAAATCGGACAGAGCTTGCCGGCTGCTCCCGAAGATTGGTTGCGATTCGACGGCTCGCGCGTGCCCGTCGAGGCGACCGCCGCGCTCGTTCCCTGGCGGGGAGAGCAAGGCATCTTGGTTATTCTGCGGGACGTTTCGGAGAGGAAGCGAGCGGAAGAGGAAAAAA
>CAYWOV010000338.1:0-4820 GCA_964459965.1 uncultured Planctomycetaceae bacterium
TCGCTTCGAACCGGCGAAGTTGTCCGCGAGGAAGCTTTGTAACTCCTCTTGCGAACCGGGCACGAATTCAGATGCATCGTTTGGCGAAAGCGCGGCAGACATAGATGTGTTTTAGTGAAACTGTCCTGTTTCTGTACAACTATTTGTTTGTTTTTGGCGCTAAAAAGGAACCCGAAGACCAAAAAAGCCAAGCTCGCGGCCCGCCGGAATTTCCGGGCTTGGCTTGCAGCAATCTTGCATATAGTTTTCGAGCGCGGCAGCAGAGCGTGCTCGACGTTCGGTCCGCACTGTCCGTGCGGGGTTCTAAGCAGCTGCGGAACGCTTCGCAACGGGACCCGTGAGAAACGGACCCATTGGGCCGCCTGCTTGTCGGTTCCAGCGGTGGGCGGCGACCGAGTGTAAGACGCGATCTGCCACCTCGATCGCGGCCAATGCGGCCGCGCCGTCAACGATGGGTGTCCGTCCGTGAATCACGCAGTCCGCAAAGCTCGCCAACTCGGTCATGAGGGCGTCTGCTTTGGAGACGTCCGGCCGCTCAACGCGGAGATACTGGCCAAAGATTTCACCTTTCAACTGCTCGATGTCGGCCCCCGGCCGGCGTGCGCGTTCCAGCGGCGATTCCCCGTGCAAGAGGCGTTCGCTGGGCGAATAGTGTGTAACTTCTCGCGTCGTGAAATCGACCGTGACGCATCCCGATTCGGACCAGATCTGCATCGATCGGCGACTGGTCGGATGCACGCGGTTGGCTGACAAATCGGCCACGCAACCGTTTTCAAAGCAGAGCCGGGCCTGCACGCAATCCTCGTTCTCGCCCAGGATCGACACGCCAAACGCCTCGACGTCGACGACTGGCGAACCAACCAGATCGAGAATCAGATCAAGATCGTGGATCATCACGTCCAGCACGACGCCGATATCGGTCGAGCGAAACGCATAAGGGCTCGTCCGCTCGGCTCGAATGTATCGGGGCGACCCGGCCAATCCGCGGGCCATTTGGGCGGCCGGATTGAACCGTTCGACATGTCCAACCTGCAGCGTCGTTCCTGCGTCCTTGGCCATTGCCACCAGCGCGGCTGCCTGAGCCACGTTCGCGGCTAGCGGTTTTTCGACCAAGACGGCAATCCGGCGCTTAAGAAATTCGCTCGCCACCGCCTCGTGAGCCACCGTCGGCACGGCGATTGACACGGCGTCGATTTCGCCGAAGAGACTGCGATAGTCGGGGCACCAACGCGTGCGGCAGGCGTCGGCGACGGCTTGCCCCCGCTCCGCGGACGTGTCGGCGACGGCCACAAGCTCGGTCGTGTCGAGGGTTGAGTAGATCCGGGCGTGATGCCGCCCCAGCGCTCCGGTCCCCACCACGCCGACGCGCAACCGCTTCATGCGGCCCTCCGCCGTGCGGCCGAGTCTGCGGCGGCTGGAGGGGATTGGTTGCGGAAGGCTTCCCGCGCTCGGCCCAGCTTGCCGCGCCGTTGTTTTTCCAGAAAGTTAAGCAGCGTGGACAACTCAAACGGAAAAATGCCGTCAAGCTCCTCGGCAAAGATGTCGCGCACCGCATCCAGCGACTTCATCTCGCGGTAGAGCAGCCGATGCGCCCGCTTAATTGTAGCAATTGACTTTTCCGTCATTCCGGCGCGGCGCATGCCGACCAAGTTGATCGTGGTGACGCACGGGTTGTCGGTGCCCGATGCCAGCATAAAAGGGGGAATATCATGGGGAACGCGCGATCCGCCACCGACGAAGGCCAGCATTCCCACGGTCGCAAAGTGGTGGACGGCACAATTCCCGGAGATAATCGCCCCGTCTTGAACATGAGCGTGACCGCCCAAGAGAACTCCGTTGACGAGAATCACCCGGTTTTGAACGTGGCAGTTGTGGGCGACATGGCAATTGGCCATTAGCAGGTTTTGATGACCGACCCGAGTGGTGTGGTCCTCTTTCTCTGCCCCGCGATTGACCGTGACCCCTTCGCGGAAGACATTTTCGTGACCGATTTCGAGGCGGGTCGGCGCGCCGCTGTAACTGACGTCCTGCGGTTCTCCGCCGATCACCGCGTTGGGAAAGAATCGGTTGCGCTCGCCGATGGTCGTGTGGCCCGTAATCGTCACATGACTCAAGAGCTGGCAGTCATTGCCGAGAACAACGTCCGGTCCGACATAGCAAAACGGGCCGATATCGACATTCTCGCCCAGTTCGGCCCGGGGGTCGACCTGTGACAAATGAGAAATCTTAACGGGCATTTCAACCTTCCTCGCGTCCCCCACGTTCTTTCGTCAAGCCGCACGAACCGAGCGTTCTTTGTCGCGCTGGAAAGCGCGATCGCTCAACTTGCGGACCATCGTTCGATTCAGGTGATGGCCCGAACGGTAAGCAGAAAACCGACCGTGAATGTCGCAACCCAAGAGCGCGAAGTCTCCCAGGCAATCGAGGACCTTGTGGCGTGCGCATTCGTCGGCCGCGCGCAGCTCGTTGTCGATCGGCCCGCCCGGTCCGAAGACCAGCAAGTCGCGGTAAGTCGTGCGTGTTCCGTAGCCGGCCGCCCGCAAGGCCGCCACTTCATTCTCGAGCACAAACGTGCGGGCGAAGGCCAATTCTCGCAGAAAACTCTCGGGAGTGATCTCAATCGAGTAGGCCTGCGCCGGAATCGGCGAACGGGGACCGTAATTCAGATGATAGTCGATCACGAGGCCCGGTCCTTGCGGCGAGCGATACGTGATCTCGCTTTCGTCGGCTGGCTCACCGACAAAGACTGTTTCAGGAAGGCTGACGGCCGGCCGGATTGCCTGTTGCTCAACAATACCCGCGCCGTGCAGCAACTCGGCGAAACAGAGGGATGATCCGTCCAGGCTAGGCGGTTCCGATCCGTCGATCTCGACTGTGCAATTGTCGACGCGAAGTCCCGCCAAGGCCGCCATCACATGCTCAATCATTTCCACGGCGGTTCCATCCCGTTCGACGGCGGTTCGCCGCTTCCGGTGCACCGCGAAATCGATCCGCGCCGGGATCGGCGCAGAACCGGGACAGTCGGTCCTTCGGAACTCGATCCCCTGATTGCTTGCCGCTGGCTGAAACCGGATCCGGATGTCTCGTCCCGTGAGAAACCCGATCCCGGACGTCTCGGCGGACTGCCGGATTGTCCGCTGCAATCGGCCCTGCATCCCTGCTCCGTGTCGCTCGAAGTTTGTCTGACTCAGGAAAGTTAGAGTGCCATGCCCACGGCCTGGCGTGTGCATGTGCCGGTAAGGCGAGGGGATCGGCATGGCCGCCGCAAGCGGTGGCCATGCCACCCGACGCCTGATACCTCACCAGCATTCGCGTATCGAAACGCGCACCGCCGGAACTAATTCCTCGACGGCGCCGCGCTGTCGCTCGGCGGAGCAGCGGCGGTCTTCTGGTAGCTCCGGTTGAGAAACGACACGATCGAATTCGTAATGTCGTCGTTCGGCCGGTAATAGACTACCTGCTTGTTGAGCCCGCGCATCACTTCTTCGGGATTCTCGGTCCCCTCGACGTCGTCCGAGGTAAACCGCAGCACGAGCGTGTAATTGAAGTGCGACGCGTACTTCTGCACGGCGTCGGCAACTTCGAGGTACACCGTCTTGTAGATCTGTGCTTCCCGGCGAATCAGGTCACGCTGCTGCGTCTTGCGGAAGGCCTCCGCCTGAGTCGTGTGCTGCATGACAAGCTTTTCCTTCTGAGCGAATTCGTCGGTGCCCTCCTTGAAACCCTTGAGTTCGGTTTGCTCTTTGCGGATCTGCTCCGCCATGAGCTTGAACTTCTCTTCCGATTTGGTGAGGTCGCCTTTGAGCTCCTCACGCAATGCCTCGAACTTCTTGTAGTTCTTGAAGACCCGCGCCATATCGATGAGCGCGATGCGGTGCGGCGAATCGGGAGCGCGTCCCTCAGCCTGCACAGCGGCGGGGACCCAGGCTAGTCCGGTGACCAGCACCAATAATGCGGCTCTGACAGTAATTTTTTTCACGGCGGATGCACTCCTTTGCTAGCCGTACGCCCCGGATCCTTGGGGCCGAGTGAGACAGACGAATTGGGATGGTGAACAGACGTCCGCTGTGGAGCTGATAGAGGATCGGACGCGACGCCTATTTTGCAAACTGGGGCGTTCTCGTCAAGACGAGTGTTTTGGCTTCGGTACGGAGGCTCGGTCACAGAACTGACCACTCGACCGTCGGCGTTGCGGATCAATGTCGCAATTCCAATGTAGCCAGTGCGTGGTTGTGGTGTCGTCCGTTTCTCGATCGAGCCGCGCCGTATGAAATGACAACACGCAGTCCCAAAGCACAAACGCGGCCAGCCAAATTGGCGCGGCGTACCTCGTAAATGAACTGATTGGGGAGCTCTGTCCCACAAACTGGCGAGCACCGGGTTAATCCGGCACCGCGACTGCGAGACGTTGGCCACGAACATAGTTTGTCCGAACCGCACTCGTTTAGAATCGAGTGAGGGGGCCGTACGTCGGAACTGAGGTCTGCCGCAAAAGCCATTTGGGGGTTTTTACTAATTTTTTAGGTTTTTCTCGTTGACAAATTGAATCAGGACGTGTGAGATGACGAGTGACCCAATCCGACGTCAATTCGATCGACCGGAAAGTTCACCGGACCACGCTGCAATCTTATTTTCTTCATTTTATCCGTTCGCGGCGATCTGCCGGAACATGAGCCGTGGTAGGAACTTACCAGAGAATTGATTGGCGCGAGGGTTATTTTCGGATCGGTTTGTTGCCGGTCCATCGTTCCGCGTCAGATGTCCGAAAAAGAAGGTGAAGCATGAGACAGAGAAAGAAGGGGTTCACGCTCATTGAATTG
>CAYWOV010000339.1:0-4789 GCA_964459965.1 uncultured Planctomycetaceae bacterium
GGCACGAGATTGCCGAAGGCCGGGTAACGCCGCTCGAGAAAGTAATCGCGATCCGCATCCGGAATCTGATTTGCCGGCCGTTTGTCCCCTTTTTCCTTGGGAACCCAAACGCGGCCGTCATTCCGCAGGCTTTCGCTCATCAATGTGAGTTTCGATTGATGATGACCGCTGGCCGGAATGCAGGTCGGATGGATCTGGGTGAAGCAGGGATTGGCGAAGTAGGCCCCTCTTTTATGGGCCCGCCACGCGGCCGTGACGTTGCAGCTCTTGGCGTTTGTCGAGAGGTAATACACATTGCCGTAGCCGCCCGTGCACAATACGACCGCGTCTGCAGCGAACTTTTCATAAGCGCCCGTCACGAGGTCACGGGTGACGATGCCGCGGGCGACGCCGTCGACGAGGACCAGGTCGAGCATTTCCTTGCGGGGGATCTGCGTCACCTTGCCGTGGGCCACTTGCCGCATCATGGCGCTATACGCGCCCAGCAGGAGTTGCTGCCCCGTCTGGCCACGGGCGTAAAAGGTCCGCGAGACCTGGGCTCCGCCGAATGAGCGGTTGGCGAGCGTGCCGCCGTACTCACGGGCGAAGGGCACGCCGAGGGCCGTGCAATGGTCGATGATCAGGTTGCTGATTTGGGCCAGCCGATAGACGTTGGCCTCGCGACTGCGGAAGTCGCCGCCCTTCACCGTGTCGTAAAACAGGCGCCAAATGCTGTCGCCGTCGTTGGGGTAATTCTTGGCGGCGTTGATTCCCCCCTGCGCGGCGATGCTGTGCGCCCGGCGGGGCGAATCCTGCAGGCAGAAGGAAAGGACGTTATATCCCAGCTCGGCAAGCGACGCGGCGGCCGAAGCGCCCGCCAATCCTGTGCCGACGACAATGACGGTGAACTTCCGTTTGTTGGCCGGGTTGACGAGCTTCATTTCGAAGCGGTGCTTGTCCCATTTCTGCTGGACGGGCCCGCCGGGAGCTTTGGCGTCGAGAGTTTTTTCAGCGACTTGAATCATAGGGAAAATTTCGTAGGGCAAGCTGCCAGCTTGCCTGGACTCCACATTGAATCGACGACTGGCAAGCTGGCAGCTTGCCCTACGCTAATGCCTGCTGGCTGCCGCCAAGCGGGCAAAAACAACGAAGCTGGCGAAGCCAAGACCGATCACGACGGCGAACACTACGCCGAGCCACTTAATCAACCCTGCATATCGGGGGTGGGTGATCCCCAACGACTGGAAGGCGCTGGCGAAGCCGTGCCACAGATGAATCCCCAACACGATCACACCGATGAGATAAATCGTCGCGGTGGCATTGTCGTTCAAGATGCGGATCGCCTTGGGGAACGGCTCTTCCTTCGGCGGTCCCGGCAGCCATATCTCCCAGGCAAATTGACCCACATGCACAATCAAAAAGAAGAGCACGATCGCGCCGGTGAAAAACATGCACGCTTCGGGATGCATCGGCCAGCTCGTTGTGTGCGGCGCGGCGTCGAGCTTCGATCGCTTGAGGGCGTATCCGTGTCCGCGGGCGACGCGGTTCTCGGTCGTGGTGTGAAAGGCCAGGTAAATGTGCGTGATGAAGAGAAAGTACAGGATCACCTCGGCGACCAGGAGCAGCCCCGGCTGGCTGTGCAAGGTGTGCGCATACTTATTGTACGCGTCGGCGCCGACAAACAGCAGCAGGTTTCCAGCCAGGTGCGTGACCAGAAAACCGCACAACAACAGGCCCGTAATCCCCATTACGAACTTCTTGCCCACGGATGAGGAAAGGGCTTTCAAAACCGGGCTCAAAATCGCCTCCTTCGAGAGACGGACTCGACCGCACGTCCCGTATTTCTCCAAGATTGCCAACGGATTATAGGGCAAGCAGGATCAGATTCAATCGACCGGGAATGTGCGGGGTTCGGAGTTTGGAGCGGGGAGTTCTGGATACATCACCTTAAAGCTCCAGCGGCGGGTTCGGAACTTCGTTGAGGGCTCCGTCATGAGAAAATTTCCCGTGCCGTGAACCGATCCGTCGCCGGCTGCGTTTTGTCAGCGAGAGTCTTGAATGGCCGGCACCCGTAGCGGTACGCTGCGCGCCGGGCACGTCTCAGGCAGAGCCAGTTTGGCGAGACAACTTGTGATCGACGTTGTTGACCTCACACAGCACTACGGCGTTCGGCCCATGCTGAAGAGTGTGAATTTGCAAATCGCGCCCGGAGAGTTGGTCGCCGTCATTGGGCCCAACGGAATGGGCAAGTCAACCTTGCTGGCGACGATTGCGGGTGTGCATTCGCCCCGAAAGGCCTCCGTTTCGATCGACGGGCTGCAGCGGCGCTCGAGCCCCGAGGCGGAACTCGAAATCCGTGCGAAAACCGCGTAACGCCGTTATCCGCCGCGGCGGTCGGCTCGGCGGCGCTTCTTTTCCCGGCGGCGGGCGCGGAGGGCAGGGGATTCCTCGGGAACCGGCGGTCGCTCTGATCGCTTCGAGCGGGGATGACGCGGCTGCGGAGGACGTGGTAAAGCGGCGGCCTCTTTCTTGGCTCCTTTTTTGCCCGGCGGCACGATCGTGAAATCGAGCCCGCGGCGATCCACGTCGACGCGGGCTACTTTGACCCGCACACGGTCTCCGAGTCGATACCGCCGGCCCGACCGGCGAGCGACAAGGCTGAACGTTGCCTCATCGAAGTCGAAAAATTCGTCGCGATCGAGGGCCGTGATGTGAACCAGTCCGTCTGCCGGGATCTCGTCTCCCTGGCAAAAAATACCAAATCGCTCGACGCCGGTAATGGTGGCGTCCATTTCGAGACCGACCTTATCTTCCAGATACGTCAGCAGTTTGACTTTGATCAGCTCGCGCTCAGCTTTTTCTGCCCGCCGTTCTGTGGTTGAACAATGGCGGGCCAGCTTGGTGAGTTCCACAACGTCTCCGCCTTTGCGGCTCTTGCGGTGGAACAAGACGTCGGCCACCGTTCGGTGCACGGTTAAATCGGGATAACGTCGGATGGGACTCGTGAAGTGGCAATAGTGCTCGACACCGAGGGCGTAGTGGCCGACATCGGCCGCCGTGTATTCGGCCTGTTTCAGGCTGCGCAACAGGGCGTAATTGACGGCCCGCTCGTGCGGCTTGCCGGAGACTCGCCGGAGCAGATTTTGCAGATCATGGCGGCTTTCACACCGTTTGAGCGGATAACCGAGGATCTTGGCGAACTGGGCCAACGATTTGAGTTTCGCAAAATCGGGCTCGCCATGGCCCCGCCGCATGAAGGCCACACCACGGTCATCGAGGGCAGTCGCAACGGCGATATTTGCGGAAAGCATGAATTCTTCGATGATTTGATGGCTGACATCGTTCACGACTTCGCGAGCGCCGGAGACGGCTCCGCTTTTGTCGAATTGGATTTTCACTTCTCGCAAAGATAAATCGAGCGCACCGGCCGTCATCCGCCGGCCGCGCAAGACCATGGCCAGATCGTGCATGCGGTCGACCAGTTCGCGGATCGGCTTGGGGACGTCTCGGATGCGGGGATTGGGGTGATCTTCGACCAGGGCGAGCACATCCTCGTACGCAAATCTCCAGGCAACGCGGATCGCCGAACGGGCAAACTCGGTGTTGACCGGAACGCCGTCGGCCGTGTAGTCGATGAAGACCGATTGCGTGAACCGCACTTTGCCTTTCTGCAGGCTCGCCAACCCGTTTGAAATGACTTCGGGCAGCATGGGCAGCACGCGGTCGGGCAGATAAACACTCGTACCCCGAGTGCGGGCCTCGACATCGAGGGCACTTCCGGGGGGCACGAAATGCGACACATCAGCAATGTGTACGCCCAACCGCCACCCTCCGTCTTCCGACTTCGACAGCGAAATGGCGTCGTCAAAATCGCGGGCGTCGATCGGGTCGATCGTGACGATCGTCTCGTCGGTGAGATCCAATCGATGACCGAGCCGCGTTTCGTCGAATTCCTCGGCCTGCTCGCGGGCTTCTTCCAACACGTCATCGGGAAATTCGTCGCGGAGGCCGAATTCGTGCACAATCGACAGCGTGTCGACGCCCGTGGCACCACGAGCGCCCAACACTTTCGTCAGGACTCCTTCCCCTGCGCGAATATGCGAGGGAAACCGCAGCATTTCGATCACGACTTTGTCGTTGACCGAGGCTCCCTTGGCACCAGGATCACCGACCAGAACCGCGTCGCGAAACGTGCCGCCATCGACCTCGACATAACCCTGTCCGTCACGCTCGAAATACGTGCCGACGAACGAATTGGAAGCACGGACCAGCACCTGTTCGATCCGGCCACAACGCTGTCCTGATTGACGGCGGCGATTGGTCAGCCCGATCAGCACCTCGTCGCCGCTCTGTGCATCGGCCATGTCGGCCGGGTCGATATAGATGTCTCGCTTTGCACGGTCGGGCGAAGCGTCGTGCGGCAGAAAAAACCCAGCTCCCGTGCTCACCCTTTTGACAATGCCGGCCAGCAAGCCTGTGGAGTGCCGCGGCCGCAGCCGGCCTTTTTTTCCTTCGCGTAGACGCTTTGAAGCGAGAAGATTGGACAACGCCTCGCGAAATTCGGGAATCTGCTTTTTCGTGAGGGTCAGCCGGCGGGCCAGGGCGGCCGCTCGAAGCGGTTTGGCACCCGGTTCGGAAAGAGCATCGAGGATGCGTCGTTCGAGGTCAGACATAGTGAGCGATGCGGGACAAGGACGAGGGGGACCAAGAAAGACGTCCGTCAGCGGCGGATTTTGGTCTCAGCGAATCCGTCGTTATCCGTTCGACTCGCCTTTGAAAAGTTTGCGGTCGAGCCGGGGGGAATACGGCG
>CAYWOV010000340.1:0-4788 GCA_964459965.1 uncultured Planctomycetaceae bacterium
GGGCCGAAGCGACCGCCAGTGCCCAGTGTCCGCTTCGGCCGTCGTGTGCCTTGGAACGGTTGGCGTTGGACTCGAATGCTCCGTTTCACGACACTTGATATACCGAAATGAACACCGTAGATCGGCGGGCGGGGAAAAAGGGCGATGCGTGACTTTTCTTCCGGAATTGTCGTGGCTTTGGGTGTCTCCGTTGCCGTCATGGCCGTCGGCTGCAAGAAAGCCGAAAACCAGTCGTTGGATGCCTTCCTCAAACAGTCGGGCCCGAATCGACCGACCGTTTACCCTCTTGCCGGCAAGGTCACGATCGACGGCCAGCCACCGCAATTCGACCGACCACTGCGACTCGTAGCGATGCTCAACGATCCCCAAAACCCGATTCTTGCCCAGCGGCCCAGCCGGCAATGCAACGACGATGGTGAGTTCGCTTTCGGCACCTACACAAAGGAGGATGGAATTCCACCTGGCACGTTCACAATCACTTTCGCCGTGCTAAAGGTCACGCCGCAGGGACTCGTCGGCCCCGATCAGCTCAAGAATCTGTACAACGATCCCGACAAAAACGCCCTCGTGCCGGAGTTTAAAATCGTCCACGAGGCGCCAGGAAAAAAGGACTACGTTTTCGATTTGAAGGTTGCCAGTCAAGAGGCGGTCGCGACACCCGGACCAAATGCCCTGACCGAGCTTCGCCTGCAGAGTAAATGAGCGCGTCCGCAACGCGATGGCGGTCACTCGGAGCGCGACGGCGGATCTACGAAGGCTTTGACCTTGTCGATATCCAGGATCCGGCTGCCTGCAATCTCTGTCGTCCGCTGACTCTTCACGATCCGCCCGTCCTTGTCGAGGAGCGTGAGAAAGGGAACGTCGTGCCTGTGCTTGGCGGGCACGAAGCGGTCAAAGAGCTTTTGATTGGCCGTGCTGTCGACGGCGACTAACACGAAATCTTTCTGGAAGGCGGCGGCAAACTCGGCGTTCTTGGCGATGAAATCTCGGAGACGATAGCACGAGTCACACTGCTCTGCTCCGAACTCCACCAGCACCCGCTTGTTTTCACGAGCGGCCCGTTTGAGTGCGGCGACGATTTTGATCGTGGCGTCGAATTTTGGGTCAAAAAGCGCCTTGTCCTGTGCGGCGAGCGCTTCGGCATTGGCCGAGTTGGTATCAGCGGGCGGCGCGAAGTCGGCCGCCGACTTTTTGCTCGTCGCTGTCGGCGTTATGGCAGGTGCCCGTTGGCCGAGTCTCGGATACTGAGACTTGGCCTCGAGCTCACGCTTCGCCGCGACACTGGCTTTCTCGGCGGGTGCCAGCTCGTCTGAGTTGCCACGGGCAATCAGCGAGAGGTTCACGGCGACCACAACCAGCACGATGACCGCCACAACAACTCCGAATTGAGCAATCGGAGACGACGAGGGCGATCCACTGCGTCGACCGGCAAAGATCGCGCGCTGTCTGCTTTCATTGCGCAGGCGGACTGTTGGTCTGGAAATGTCCAACAGGCGTTGCAGTCCGAGTTGCAGCGATTGGTTTTCACGTTGAACGTTTGCCACGCGAACCTGATGGCTGCCATTTTTGGTCGCCAAGACCGCGATGTCGCCGACGTGCAGGGCCGGTTCAGCGTTTGCGTTCAAATCAAGGCAAAGTCGAAAGCCCTCGGCCGAAAGATTCACCAATTTCGCGGCCTGATCCACGCCATCGTGGCGGATCACAACGGTCTCGCCGTCGGCGCTGGGAGGACATCGATAGTTCTTCCTACGATCTTCCGACATCGGAACCGACCTCTAACTCGAAACGGTTTGCGCCAAGTCATGTCGCCGGGCGAGAACCGGATTCTCTGCAAAAACGATGGCCCCGGCCGACGAGTGGCTCGTTTCGAGTCTTCAAAACCGTATTGCGCCTGCAGACAGCAGGCCGTGAGAAATTACCAAGCGTGCGGGAAGGTACCGAGAAGGAAGAGAGCGGTCGTAGCGGATCTGCCGATTTTAGGAAGGCGGCGCAGCGACGTGGCGCACAAACCGGTCGTCAGGTGACGTCGAGCGCCTCACGTGCCGTGCGATCTCTTCCGACGATTCGGAGGTCGAAAGGACGTTGGCTGAACGCTCACGACGGCGCGCAGGGCGTCGTCGCTGATCGATTGCCGGACCTTGGGCAGATCTGCCCAGGGATCGCGTGTCCGCTTTTTCAGTCGGGGCAGGGCGTTCCCAACGGTTGCCCCGTTGCCAGAGTGCGTTTTTCGTAATTCGCGCCAATCCAAGGGAAGGGAGATTGGGGCTCCGGCTCGAGCCCGCGGCGAATAGGCGACGACTGCCGTGGCGCCCCGCTCGTTGCGTAAGTAGTCGACATAAATCTTGCCCGGCCGAGCCGCCTTCGACATGGACAGCGTGTACTTGCTCGGGTCGGCAAAAACCAATGCTTGTGCCATCGATTTTGTGAAATCTTTGACCTCGGACCAAGGGCGTTGCGGCTCGATCGGAACGACGATATGCAGCCCTTTGCCGCCTGTCGTCTTCACGAAACTCGTTAGCGCGAGCTCCTTCAGTGAGTCTCGCAACGAGAATGCCGCGTCGACGACTCGCGACCAGGCAACATTTGGCCCCGGGTCGAGATCGAAAACGATCCGATCCGGCCGCTCAATCTGGTCCACGCTCGATTGCCAGGCATGAATTTCCAGCACACCGAATTGGATCAACGCCAGGAGGCCCGGCAAGTCCTCCACATACACGCCGACGGTCGGTCCCTCTTTGAATCGGATGGGCAGGCGCTTGACGCTTTGAGGTAATCCTTGCGGCGGCTGCTTTTGGTAGAAACAGGGTTTGCCCATCCCTTCGGGGCAACGGACCAAAGTGAGCGGCCGTTGCACGACGTGAGGAAGCATCCAATCGGCCACTGCGGCGCAATAATCGGCCAGATCTCGCTTGGTGAGCCCCGCGTCTGGAAACACCACACGATCAGGGTGGGTGAAGCGGACGCCGTAAAGTTCCTCCGGCGACGACTTCGACCGCGAATTTGATTTAGGCATCGGATTTGGTCGCAGCATGACGTCGCTTCCGGGCCTCTCTTGGGCGAACCTTGGCGGGAACTTCCAGGCCGACTTCGCGAGCCGGCTTATCTTCACGCAATCCCTGAAACGCGGCCTGTCGCAGAATGCCCGCGTCGGTCCAGTTGCTGAACTCGATTTGTGCCACGAGTTCCGGTTGCACCCATCGCACGCCGCTGGCACGTACTCCTGGCGGGGCTTCGACAAACGGACGCTCCGATTGTTCGAGTTTCCTGAGCCTTCGGGTCAGGTCTTTCAGCATTCTCGTATCGAATCCGGTCCCCACCCGTCCCGCATAAGCAAGCCGACCATCGGGCCGAAAATATCCCACTAGCAGGGCTCCGAAACCAATGCGGGAACCTTCGGGCCGCGTGTAGCCGCCGATCACGAACTCCTCTGTCTGGCGACATTTGCACTTTAACCAATCGGTTCCGCGACCGGGACGATACGGGCTATCCCGCCGCTTGGAGACGATTCCCTCAAGCCGTGCGCGGCAGGCCTGGTTGCGGAATTCCTCACCGTCGCCAATCACATGCTCACTGAGTCGAATCACGGACGAGCCACTGAGATCCTCGAGAAGTGACTCGAGCACGGATTTGCGATTCTCGAGCGACACACCGGCCAAGTCATAGCCGTCCAGATAAAGCAGATCGAATGCATAGAGAATGGGCGCGCTTTGGCCGGCGTTCTCGTTGCTCATTGCATTTTGCAAAAGCTGGAACTGGCTGACTCCACGAGCGTCAAGCACGACAACCTCGCCGTCCACGATGGCCTGTTCAACCGGCAAATCCGCAGCCGCCTTTGCCAGGACCGCGAAGCGGGCGCTCCAGTCTTGGCCATTACGACTGACAAATCGGGCCCCTCCTTTGTCGATGCTGCAAACCATGCGATACCCGTCAAACTTGATCTCGTGCAGCCAATCCGTTCCCGCCGGCGGCGTGGCGACCAGAGTGGCCAATTCCGCTTGTGGCATCCTCGGCATTGCCCGGCGTTTGGCACCCGGGAGCTTGGCTACGTGGGCAGCAAATCCGCCTTTGCGATTCTGAATTCTCGCTTTGGGCTGGCGATTGCCGTTTTTTGATGGTGCCTTCGATTCTGGCTGGCGCTCTTTTGTTGGCTCCTCTATTCGTGCAGCGGCCGATCGCTTTGCGGTTCGCCGATTGGAGTGCCAAAGCTCCGCGGCGCCCTCGGTGATTTCGCTGAGCGACCGGCCCGTCTTCGCGCTATTCGGCATTTTGACAAGAATGTCTGCCTTGTCGGCAGGCATCGCGGCGTCATCGCGATGCTTGATTAACAGCCATTGCGGCTTGGGACTTCCGCGCGAAGCCGTGCGGACCAGGGCCCAACTCCCTTTGAGCTTTTGTCCGTCGAGTCTGAACTTGAGTCGGCCTGCACGATACGCAGCTTCAGCGTCTCCTCCTTCAGGCGACCATGTTCCTCGATCCCAGACCATTACCGTGCCGCCGCCGTATTCGCCCTCCGGAATTGTTCCCTCGAAATCCGCGTATTCGATCGGGTGGTCCTCGACTTGGATGGCCAACCGCTTGATGGCGGGATCGAGCGACGGACCCTTCGGGACGGCCCAACTTTTCAGCGTGCCGTCCAATTCCAGCCGGAAGTCATAGTGCAAATGACTTGCGGCATGCTTTTGCACGACAAAATGCTGTCCCGGCGCAGGTTGCGAACTCCCTTTCGGCTCGGCCGTGCGGGCAAAATGTCGCTTCTTACGATACTGCTTAAGACTCATGTAGGACGCA